>NZ_BJCE01000115.1:0-17476 GCF_005402885.1 Sphaerospermopsis reniformis | reverse complement strand
ATAAGATTACAAATTACAAAAAATTATTAAAAAAAAAAAAAAACTAGTTAATTTGATTATAAAACAAAAAATTCATATCTTTTATTTGAGAATACATGTAATCTATCTGAGATAGAATGTTATTGGTCATTGGTGATTGGTGATCGATGATTGGTGATTGGTGGTTGGTGACTGGTGATTGGTGATTGGTGATTGGTGATTGGTGATTGGTGACTGGTGATTGGTGATTGGTGATTGGTGATTGGTGATTGGTGATTGGTGATTGGTGATTGGTGATCGGGGAAAATAAAGTTCAATGTTAAAACTTCTATTCCCTATTCCCTATTCCCTATTCCCTATTCCCTATTCCCTATTATTTAATGATGGTGTTGATAACGACTAAAACCAGGACCATAAGTTGCTAAGAGATTTTGTGGTGAAAGGGCAATTTCTGGATGTCCAGAACACACTAAAGTTTGATTGAGACAGATGACGCGATCGCAATGACGATTTACCATATCAATATCATGGGAAACCTGCAAAACTGTCCAATTTTCCTCCTGTTTTAACTCATTTAGCAAGGCATAAAAATCAGCCGCACCTCGCATATCTACCCCAGCAAAAGCTTCATCCAATACTAGGAATTTTCGCCGAATTACCAAACAATAAGCTAACAATACCCTTTTTAGTTGACCACCACTAAGAGTACCAATAGCTTGATTTCTTAAATGATAAGCATCTGTACGTTGTAAAGCTGCTTTGACTGCGGCTGATTTTTCTTGTTTGTTTTGCCAAAAATTGGATAAAAATAGATGTTTATTTTGACCTTTTACCTTTTCCCTGTCACCTATTCCCAGTTCTACTAACTCACTCACAGAAATAGGAAAACTGCGATCAAAAATAAAGTTTTGTGGCATATATGCCAATTCTTTACGCAAATTTCCTAACCGAGAAATGGGGCGACCAAAAATTTCAATTGTTCCAGAACTACGAGGAATTAAATCTAAAATAGCTTTAACTAAGGTACTTTTACCAGCGCCATTTGGTCCTACTATTGCTGTATCTGTTCCGGGAAATAATGCAAAGGAAACATCCCGTATAGCTAAATAGCTTCCTTGATAGACGGTTAAACCTTCTACTTTTAATATTGGCAACAATGTTTTTGATTCTTGTTCGTCAGTCATTCGATTTTAGATTTTAGATTTTGAATTATCAATTATCAATTATCAATTATCAATTATTTGCATCCTGCTGCTAAACTCTGCAAATTATTTCTCATTGCTTGGAAATAATATTGTGGGTTGGTTTCCCCAGTTTCTAAAGAACTAAGAGGATACAAAGTTAATTTCAAATCTTGAGAAAGGCTATTCAGTAATTTATTGTCTACTCCTGGTTCACTAAATAAAGCTTTTACTTGGTACTTTTTCACTGCATTGACGGCTTTTTTTACGTCTGCTGGTGAAAGTTGATCTTCGGGAATTTTCACAACTGCAACTTGCTTGAGGTTGTATCTTTGGGCTAGATAAGGAAAGGCATCATGAAAGGTGATAAAAGTGCAGTTGGGTGTTTTGCTTAAAGTCTGCTGAAATTCATTATTTAATTTTTCTAATTCTTGAATATAAGTGGCAGCATTAGTTTGATAAACTTCTTTATTGGCTGGATCAGCTTTAATTAAACCATCTCTAATATTGATCACTTGCTGTTTGGCAAAAACTGGATCTAACCAAACATGAGGGTTTCCCTCTGCGTGTTCATGTTTGTGATCATGATCGTGATCGTGACTTTTTACTTCCTCTACTGGTGATATGTCATCTACTACTTTAATACCTTTACTAGCATCAATTTCTATTAATTTGGAATTTTCTGCATTTTTGATGGTATTGCTAAGAAATTCTTCCATACCTAAGCCATTTTTTACTAAAATTCTGGCTGTGGCGATCGCCTTCACATCATCCGGTGTGGCCTGATATTCATGCACATCTGTACCTGGTGGAATTAAAATCTCTACATCTGCTACATCTCCAACTACAGCTTTTGTAAACAAATACACTGGTAAAAACGTAGTTACTACTTTAGTTTTTTCTGAGTTTTGTACCTTTTCTACTGGTGACGGTGATGACTGAACCGCATTTTGCGCTGTGTTGTTTTGTGTTTGCTGACAACCAGAGGCAATTAAACAGCAAAATAGAGTAAATATTAGCCCAATAGGCTTTTTATAGACTTTTATCTCTTGTTTTGTAAGATTAACTGTCATTTGCTTTTCCTCTCTTTAGCAGAATTTTTGATTTTAGGTCAATTTTCCATTGAAAATTATACTCATTATACATTAATATAAGAACCATTATCATTTTCACATAATACTGACAACAAAATTATGCACTATTTACAAGATGCTTTGATTTAAGTAATGTAGATTACATTTTTTTCTGGGAGACCGCTTTAAGATTAATTTTTTTAAGTGCTGAGGGATTTTTGGCTACATAGTTGTAAAAATGACCTTAATTAGCTTTGTTAAAAAACGTAGGAAATAGACTGCTCGGTACAGTTGTGAAATAACAATGGGTGTGTGGAAAAATGGCTAAAAAGTGGAATCATCTTACCAGTCCAGCTATTTGCAGCATTATACTATGTGCAAATACATCTGTTTTCGCAAGTGAACCAGCAGGGAAAACAGAAACTAATTATTCTCAGCAAGAGTTAATATCACAAGTTACTTCAGTATCTCAGTTGTCAGATGTACAACCGGGAGACTGGGCATTTCAAGCGTTACAGTCTTTAGTAGAACGTTATGGTTGTATTGCTGGGTATCCTAATGGTACTTATCGGGGAAATCGCGCATTAACCAGGTATGAATTTGCAGCAGGTTTGAATGCCTGTTTGGATCGGGTGAATGAATTAATTGCTACTGCAACTGCTGATGGAGTCACAAAACAAGACTTAGCAACTATCCAAAAACTGCAAGAAGAATTTTCTGCGGAACTAGCAACCTTACGGGGGCGTGTGGATGCTTTGGAAGCAAAGACTTCTGAGTTAGAAGCAAATCAGTTTTCGACCACTACTAAACTGCAAGGTCAAGTTGTAGCCGTTGTTAGTGATGTTTTATCAGGTGATCAAGTTAACGGATCACCTATTACAGATAAAAATACTACCCTTGGGGCGCGGACAAGAATTGAATTTGTCAGCAGTTTTACGGGTGAAGATACACTGTTTACCACAATTGAGAGTAATAATATCGACACTCCTGACTTGCTAACAGGGGAAGGAAATTTGGCTTTTGCAAGTAGTGGTACTACCACTTCTGTACTGGGAACACTATCGTATAGATTCCCTCTAAGTGAGAAAACCCAAGCAATAGCGATCGCCTCCGGTGGTGCAATAGATGACATTACCAGTACAGTGAACATTTTTGACGGTGATGGTGCTTTTGGTGCTTTATCTACCTTTGGTACACGCAACCCAATTTATGGACAAATAGATGGTTCGGGTTTGGGAGTAACTCACCAGTTTAGCGATAAGGTGGGAGTAAGTTTAGGGTATTTAGCAGGTTCAGCTAATAGCCCTGCCAGTGGAAGTGGTTTGTTTGATGGTCCCTATGGTGCTTTGGCACAGTTGACAGTTAAACCCAGCGATCGCATTACTTTAGGTTTAACTTACATCAATTCCTATAACACACGACTAGCTACAGGTAGCAATAACGCCACATCTAACTATTTTACAGGCAATTCATTTTCCAGTAATTCCTACGGTGTGCAAGCATCCATAGGCATTAGTGATAAATTCGTGTTAGGTGGTTGGGGTGGATATACAAACAGTAATGTGTTAACAGGTGCAAGAGGAGATGTTGACATTTGGAACTATGCTGTCACCCTTGGTTTCCGAGACTTGGGTAAAAAAGGTAACTTAGCTGGTATTATCGTCGGCATGGAGCCAAAAGTTACCAGTACAAGTACCAACTTAGCAGCATTCAAAGACCAAAACACCTCATATCACATTGAGGCATTTTATCAATATAAACTCAACGACAATATCACTATTACCCCTGGGGTTATTTGGTTAACCGCACCAGACCATAACACTAATAATAATGATGTAGTCATTGGAGCGTTGAGAACTACCTTTAGTTTCTAGGAACAGGGAATAGCGAATAGAGAATAGCGAATAGGGGCAACCACGGGGGGTTTGCCCCTACGTTGTTAAATAAAAAACCAGCCTTCCCACGGGCTGGTCAAAAAATTTTAAAACGTTGTTCGTGTTGTCTTCTCAGTAGAGTCAAAACCAAATTGCGCGTTCCCAAAATGTAACGGGCAACTTTTCTTAACAAGATTGTAACAGGCAGTACAGATTTTTCTATGAAATTCTCAAAAAATATCTTCCCTCAGTTAAGGAAGTCTTTATATTTACAGGCAGATGAGGAAGATCCGTCAAGGTCTAAAAGTCAGGAAGTTATGACAGGAGTTCAGGAGTCAAAAGGTAAATATTTCTCCCCAGTCCCCAGTCACCAATTGTGGTTTTCCCCAAATTATCGTTTCGTGTTTATAAACCACAAGTCCAGGTTTTGCACCTTTGGGTTTATACACTCGGTTGGGTTGGGTGTAAACTACTGGTACTTGTTCACTTTCACGGCCACGACTAAAGTAAGCTGCTAGGTTAGCTGTGTATTCTAAGTCTGCTTCTTCGGCAACAGCACCGGGTTCTAAACGTAGTAAAACATGACTGCCGGGTATTTCTTGGGCGTGAAACCATAAATCATAATCTCCTGCTACCCGAAATGTGAGATAATCATTTTGGTTGTTGTTACGACCGATCAAGACTTCAAAACCGCTAGGGGTGCGATAACGACGAAAGTTTGTACTTGCGGTTTCAGTGTTGCTGCGACGACGATATTCTAAGTCTTCTAAATATTTTTGTTCTATGAGTTCATCGCGTATTTCTTCTAAAGCTTGTAAGTCTTCTGTATTTTGGTAGTTCTCTATTTGGGAAATAGCAGCTTCTACTTGTTCTAAATAGTCTATTTCTGATTGTACGTCTAATAATAGTGGTTCAACTGCTGCACGGGCGCGTTTGAGTTTTTGGTGTTGTTTGTATAGCTTTTGGGCATTTTGGACGGCGTTTTTATCTGGTTGGAGGGCGATCGCCACTGGTTTTCCTGTCTCAAAATCATCTAAAATAATTTCTGTCATTCCTGGTTGCCAGTTTTGCAGATGTGCCATTAATAGGTCTGCTTGTTGTTTGTATTCATCTGCTTGATCTGACTGTTGTAACCGGTCTTTAAAGGTTTGGGCTTTAATATTTAACTTACCCAAAATATTACCCAACTTCTGGGTTAACTGGTGACGTAGCTGAGAAAATGATTGTTGATTTAATTGATCTGTATAATATTGGTTGAGTAATTCTTGGATATTTTTGGCTGGTGTTATTCCTCCCCAACCTAAAACAGTGTAACCTTTTGCAGTTACAGCAGGTTGAAATTTACAACTTTCTAAAGTTTCTAAAGTTTGTAACCATTCTTGCCATTTGGTAAATAACCTCTCCCAGTCATCGGCAGTTAAAATATCAGTATTGGTTTCTGGTGATATATTGGCAGCGAATAACATAGAATCTAATAAAGCTGCACTTAAACCGCTATAACTTTTCAGGAGTTGCTTTTTAATAGATCCGGGAACTAAACTAACTCGTTCTTGCCAGCGTGTTTGTGATTCGTTTAAATTGGGTATAGTTCCTGTTAGTTTGGGTGGTGTTTCGTAAGGTTCACCAGTTTGAATAGGACGAACTCTAGACTGTTGTTGACTAACTTGATGGGCGGCGGTGATAATTTCGTTATTTGCGTCGGTGAGAATAGCATTACTATATTTACCCATTACTTCGACGTACAGGTGATAAAGTGCTGCTTCTCCTGGACGACGGGCAAATTTAAAGTCTACCACTCGTTCCCAAGGGGCGATAAAATCTATAGCTATTAAAGCTAAACCACCTAACTGATGGATGAGTTGTTGACTGAAAGTGAAAGTGTCTGGTGTGCGTGGTGGTGGTTCAGCAATACAAATTCTTGTGGCTTGGGGATGCCATGATATATCTAGCCACTCGCGCTTTTTCATAGTGCGGAGGGCGATGGCTATGGTATGGCGATCGCGTTGATATACCTGTTCTGTGCGTGCAGGTAGCCAGTTAGCGCGGAGTTCGCTGCAAGTTGCGGTGAGGGTGGTAAAGTCTACGGGTTGCAAAATAATTAATAACTATGATTTTTAGGTTTAAGCTATTCTGAATTATAGGACTTAGGCACAGATCACGGAATAACGAACCGCAAAGTACGCAAAGGACACAAAGGGAAGAGGGTTTAAGAGAGATTTTGGGTTATTACTGAGTTATTATCATTTTTTGAAGAAGCAGCGCCAAACCGTTTAACAGTTTCTTCTTTCTCTGTGTTCTCTGCGCCTCTGCGGTTCGTTTATGAATTTTTTAGTGCGATCGCCACTAACAAGATAATTAACAATATATAGCAGGAGTCAGGAGGCAGGAGTCAGAAAGAGAAAATTAACTTTTGCCTTCTCACTGTCACCTGTCACCTGTCACCTGTCACCTGTCACCTTACTGCCAGGGTGAAGGAATAGGAGTAGTTGACAGGACTTTATCAGCCATTAATCTTAAACCTGTTTTACCACAACTAGGACAGGTAATTTCTAGAAATTGGGATGAGGTGACATCTACTTCACTCAAAATACCTTGTTTACAGTGCCAGCATTCAAATATAACTCTGCTCACGGGTTGATTACAGTCTAATATCTTGATGTGTTGAGATGGGGTGGGTTGACTGTCTATTTTTCTAGGTTTGGGGAATTTTTTGATTTCTTGAACTTCCATCGTTGTACCTGCTTTACTTTCTATCCACTTTAGCCTTTAGGTTGGGAGATCACAAAGCTAAACTCATCTGTTGTTGCACTTGATCGGGAAAAAGGCTGAAAAACCTACCAGATACCCGACTTCTGAATATATTTTTTTATTTCACGCAGAGGCGCAGAGAACGCAGAGAGAAATATATGTATTATTGGAGTAGTGAGAAAGTAATGTTTGATTAAAATTTTTGACAACTGTGTTAATTATTCAGTAATATTACTAACAATTATAACAAATACGAACATCACAGATATTTTCGAGTATCATATTAGTTTGAAGCTCAATATTTACAAGAATCAAGGAAAATGAGTAATATTAGTAATATTTTCGGGAATTTGGATTTCTCATCTCTGAAATATAACTCTGATTTTAAAGAAGATAGTGTTAGAGAAGTAATTATTCTCCCGATTTTACAAGCTTTAGGTTATACACAAGTTAATATAGTTCGCAGTAAAACTTTACAACATCCGTTTTTAAAGATTGGTAGTAAAAAACGTCCTATTAATCTTATTCCTGATTATGTTTTAAAGGTAGAAAATAATTTTGCTTGGGTACTGGATGCAAAAGCACCAAATCAAAATATTCAAGATGGTGATCATGTGGAACAGGTTTATAGTTATGCTACCCATCCAGAAATTAGAAGTAATTATTTTGCACTTTGTAATGGTGTAGAGTTTGCTATTTTTAAAACCACTGGAAATAATATACCCGTTTTGTTTTTCTCTCTTGATGAAATAGATTTTCATTGGGATAAGTTAACCCAATTTCTCTCACCTTCCAGTTTTCAATCTGGGAAAAACTTTAGTTATGAACCTGCTACGGTAACAGTTAAAGCTAAAAGTGAGTTTGATTATAATACTCGTCCTTTATTAGCAGAAATACCCGTAAAAAAACAAACTGCTAAGAGACATTTTGGAGTTCATGGATATTTTACTAAACAAGCTTGGAATGTGGTATCTGAATATATTAAAAATTTTAGTCAACCTGGAGATTTAATTCTTGATCCTTTTGGTGGTAGTGGTGTTACAGCTATTGAAGCATTAATGAATAATAGAAAAGCTATTAGTACAGATATTAACCCAATGGCGGTTTTTCTAGTTAATTCTTTAATTGCTCCTGTAGATTTTGATGAACTTTCAGCAGCTTTTGAAAGGGTAAAAACTGAATATCAAAAACAAAAACCAACTACAGAAATAGAAATTCAAAAAGCATTAAAAAAATATCCCTATCCTCAAGGTTTACGATTACCTAAAGGTTCGGATGTGGAAACAGTAGAACAGTTATTTAGTGATAAACAACTGGCACAGTTAGGGTTATTAAAGTCACTTATCAAAAAAGAGAAAAACAAAAATATTCGAGATTCATTAATGTTAATGTTTTCTGGACTTCTGACAAAAGCTAATTTAACTTATCATACAACACCAAATAAACCAGCAGCAGGACAAGGAGATTCTTCTGCTTTTAGATATTATCGTTATAGAATTGCACCGTCACCTGTAGATATAGATATTTTAACATATTTGGAAATGAGATTTAAAAAAGTAGATGCTGCTAAAAAAGAAATGCAATACTTTATTAATCAAACAACGATTTCTCACGCGAAAATTTTAAAAGGAACAGCCACAAATTTGAGTTTTATTCCTAAAGAAAGTGTAGACTATATATATACAGATCCTCCCTATGGTAAGAAAATTCCTTATTTAGATTTATCTGTAATGTGGAATGCTTGGTTAGATTTAGAAGTAACAGAAGCAGACTATGAACAAGAAGCAATAGAAGGAGGAGAACATCAAAAAACCAAAGAAGAATATAACCAACTGATAGCAGAAAGCATCAAAGAAATGTATAGAGTATTAAAATTTGATCGCTGGTTATCATTTGTATTTGCCCATAAAGATCCCGAATTTTGGCATTTAATTATTGACACCGCCGAAAGTTGCGGGTTTGAATACATCGGTGCAGTACCACAAAAAAATGGACAAACAAGTTTTAAAAAAAGACAAAATCCTTTTACAGTTTTATCAGGACAACTAATCATTAATTTCCGTAAAGTTCGCAGTCCTAAAGCCATCATGAAAGCTAACTTAGGAATGGATATTGCAGAAATCGTAATACAAACCATAGAAGGAATAATAGCTAAAAATGATGGTGCAACCCTAGAACAAATTAACGACGAACTAATTATTAAAGGTTTAGAACTAGGATTTTTAGACCTATTAAAAAAAGAATATTCTGACTTAACACCAATTTTATTAGGAAACTTCGACTATGACGAAAAAACCGAACTTTTCACCCTCAAAAAAGATGCAAAATTCAAATCACATATAGATGTAAGATTAAGAATAAAATACTATTTAATTAGTTACTTACGCAGAATGGAACGAGAAAGAAAAAATCCCAGCTTTGATGAAATAGTATTACATCTGTTACCACTTTTAAAAAACGGCACAACACCAGAAAATCAAACAATTTTAACAGTTTTAGAAGATATTGGAGAACGGATAGGAGAAGACAGTTGGAGGCTAAAAAGAGAAGGACAACTATCCTTATTTGAGTAAATTAAAACCTCCTTTCCCTCCCTTTGCGTCTTTGCGTCTTTGCGACTTTGCGCGAAAAAGTTTTATTAATCAACCCCTAAACTATGCCAAAATTTATCTATTATCTTGTTCCTTGAGAAATTGAATTAAATCATGAGATAACCATAAACCAGCTTTTTGTAATGCTTGAATAGGTTCATCAATAGAAGTTATTAACCCTTGTTTCTTTGCTAAAACTAATACTCCCAAAGTTCCCATAAAGGGAATATTTAAACTTTTCGCCACTTTTCTAGCAGCAGCATCATCAATAACTGCGCGATAACCAATGTTTTCTAAAGCAAATGTCAAAACTTCAGATTCTCCTAAATCTATACCCCAAGGTACAATTAAAGCAGAAATTTCAGAAATAGTAACTTGTTTTGCCCAATTAGCATTAGGTAATTCTTGAGATGCTATATCTATTTTACCAGCTTTGACAATTTCACCCCAAACAGCAGCAGGAACAATAATTTCCGTAAATAGCTGTGGTAGTAAATAGGTAAGTTGACTTTTAAATAGTACAATTAGCAGTGATGTGTTAATAACTATTTTATTCATATCTATTCATCTAGTGATGCAATTTCCTCGGCTAATTCGACCGCAGTATATTGAAAGGGAGAAACCTGATAACGAATCAGAACATCCATAAATTCTATTCTGTTTAAACCTGCTATCTCTGCCGCTTTACCTTGAGATATTGATCCTAATTCATACCATTTAACAGCAGCAGCTATTTTCATTTCTCTGGCTAATTCATCAGGGGATTTTCCTAATGTGTGAAAAATACTTTCTGGTAATTCTATAGATATAGTTGTCATGGTTAGGTAGTTGAAATTAATAATATAATTGTAATATAGCAATCCTGAACAGTTAGTGAGAAAATTCTAAAATATAACAGATTTCTTGACAGTAAATGTGCAAGTCATAAAAAAATATCCCCTGACAAAACCAGAGGATATCAAAAACCCGTCAAAAAAGATTATTCTATTAATTAGGGTTTGCTGAATAAACCTAAAACCTTGATATATCAAAGGTTAGAGGCTGATAAACACAGAAATTAGTGCAAGGGTTTTGAAGGGTATACCGGAAAAAGTGTGCATTTTTTGGGATTTCAAGAGATAGCAAAGAAATTTTCAAATCTCCTCCTGACTCCTGACTCCTGACTCCTGACTCCTATGCCCTCACGGAAAGACTTTCTCAGCAACCCCTAACTGTTACCAGCAACAATGGAAAGTGATTTATGGCATCTGGTATAGTATTACTTATTTCAGTTTTAGGGGCGATTCTCGCCCTAGGCAATTGGCGGCGGGGGATATACTGGCTAGTATTTCTAGCAGCAGTACAAGACCCCCTGAGAAAAATGATCCCCGATGCCCCCGCTAGTGTCCTGTTAGCAAGTGTGCCAATTATATTGGGTATAATCCTGGGGTTGTCGGGACAAAAAGACTGGTTGCATTCATTCTGGCGAATGTATCCCAATGTGAACCGCAGTTTTAACTGGTTTGCGCTGGCCTGCATCCCCCCAGCCTTGATTTCTCTGACCTATAGTGCCAACTCCTGGCTCATGACAGTCTTTGGCATCTTTAACTATGGCGTTTTCTTGGCGGCGATTTTAGTGGGTTTTCACTTTGCCCAATCTCTGGAAGATATCCAAAGACTATTTAGTTTTTATTGTCTCCTCTCCGTGGTCATGCTGAGTGGCACATTTTTAGAATACTTTAACGTCGTACCTGGATGGACTCTTATAGGTACCAGTGCCTTAGACTTTGATTGGGTGCGATATAGTACTGGCTACGTTGTCAAGCTGATAGCAGGTTTTTACCGTTCCCCAGATGTCATGGGCTGGCACGCTTCAGCAACTTCTATGCTCAGTTTTTTTCTGTGCACCACCTCGAAACCGAGGCAACGCTACCTCTGGTTAGCTATTTGTGTCATAGCGATCGCCGCCCTGTTTTTCTGTGGTCGTCGCAAGATGCTTTATATGTTGCCCGTAGCGGCAATAGTTTTTACTTTGATCTATGCCCAAGCCCGTGGCGGGCGGATCTTTTCCGTTTTGCCCGTTCTACTGATTCCACTGCTAATTATGATATATATTGGCAACGATCTGGGAGAAGATTCCACTTACGTCAGATATTACCAAAATCATTTTGCTGTTGCGGGTGAAGACTTTCGACGACATAATTTTGATGCCTTGATCGAAACAGTGCGTCAGTCGGGATTTTTTGGAGCCGGTCTGGGGTCAGCTTCCCCAGGAAGCAATCATCTTGCCATTTTCAATGTCCAAAGACCGAGAACTTGGCAAGAAAGTGGCACCAGTAGGATGATGGTCGAATTGGGAGTACCGGGTTTTATAGCCTTAGTCCTGCTGCTGCTCAGTTTAGTCCTTTCAGCATGGGTACAAGTGCAGGCCCTATTCAAGTCGCAAATTTACTTAGGGGTTTACACAGGTGGAATTTTAGCCTTTTTCCTGGCAAACATTGGTAGCTTGATGGTATCTGGGCAAATATTGGCAGACCCATTTATTACTTTTTTTATTGCTTTCTCCCTGGGGTTAGTATTGTCCTTCGCCAAGTATTGGCAAGCTTTTTTTTGGCATCAAACCCAGAATATAACCCAAAATATAACCATAGGAAACTCTGAAATTGACCGATAAGACCGAACTAACGGCTGGATTTTTACCTTTTCTTCACGATAATCAAGGTGTGTTAGAAGTAGCATTAATCACCACTTGTTCCACTGAGTCTGTAGGCAGTATGCTGATTTATGTGGACATGGTGACTGAAACCTTATCTTCTTACTCACAAAAAGTCCGACTGACCAGGATTGACTTACTGAACCTTGTCCCCGATCTGTTTTTTCTCCCGGCTAAACTGAAAAAACGGTTTCAACAACTTTGGTTACTATTGATTTCCCCGCTACAGTTGCGTAAATATATGTGCAAATACAATGGGGACATATTTCACCTGATGGATGGTAGTACCTGCTATGTTCTCAGGAAAATACCGCCAGAAAAATGTGTGGTCACTCTTCACGATTTAATTCCCGTTTTGCAACAAAAAGGGGAATTTCCCATACCCCCGCCTGGTTTTTTCGCCCGCTGGTTAATTAGAGAAAACTTAAAATCCCTCAAATCCCAGAAAAATATATGTGTTGCCAGCACCTGCACAGGTCAGGACTTTCAACAGAACGTTAGCAATCAAATTGTTCCCACCGTGATTTTATTTGGTATTAGAAGTAGCTTATTAGACTTAATCCCGGCAGAAATCCCCGGATGGCAGGAACGAGTGCGGGATGGAAAAAGAATAATTTTGCACATTGGTAACAATGGCTTCTATAAGAATCGAGCAACGGTAATTCGAGTTTTTGCCGAACTGGTCAAGAGTCACCCCCTGTCATTGGTGATGGCTGGGTCTCCCCCAGATATGGATCTGCAAATGATCATTCAAGAACTGCAAGTAGGTGACAAAATTACCTTTGTTTCCCATCCCAATGATCAGGCGGTATCCTCCCTATACCTGAAGGCTTCCATCTTGCTTTTTCCCAGTTACTATGAGGGATTTGGTTGGCCTCCTTTAGAAGCGATGGCTTTTGGCTGTCCAGTTGTTTGCTCTAACAGTGGTTCTCTCCCTGAAATAGTTGGTAATGCTGCTCTGATGGCCAGTCCTGATGATTTATCAGCCATAGTTGCACAGTGTGATTTTTTACTCAACCAATCGGAGGAAGCAACAAAGCTAGTGCAGGCGGGACTGGAGAATATTCAACGTTTTAGTTCCCTGAAAATGGGGGAAGAACTCATTAATTTTTATAACCGCGTACAACGGTGAGGGAGCCAGTGAATAGTGATCCACACACCGAAACCGGGGAATGAATTAAGAATCTCAAAGCTTAAGTCGGTTGAAAACCGACTGGTTTTAATTATATTTTCCGAGTTTTACAAACAAATTACAATTTACAATTTTAGTCAAAATGTTCTTTTTAAATAACACATTAAATTTTTTGATTTCTCATCCGCTTTCTTCTTCAAAACCATGGAAAGCATTAATCAATTTTGTCCATTGGCAATTACATTATAGATTAGCTAACCAATCATTATCCGCTTTTGTTTTCCGTTTTGTGGAAAATACAAATATTATTATTAGAGGGGGGGAAACAGGCGCTACAGGCAATATTTATGTTGGTGTTCATGAGTTTGTGGATATGTGCCTAATTCTTCATTTCTTATCAAAAGATGATTTGTTTTTTGATATTGGTGCAAACATTGGATCTTATTCTTTGCTAGCTGGAGGCGTAAGTAATGCTTCTGTGATTGCGTTGGAACCAGTGAGTAACACCTTCCATAAGCTAATTGAAAATATAGGCATTAATAACTTACATGATCAAGTTAAATGTTTTCAGTATGCTGTGGGATCATCAATTTCTCAGGGCGTAATCAGCACAGATGCAGGCTGTCAAAATCAAATATTATCAGATTCCATAACTCATTTAACAAATAAGACAGAGTTAGTTAATATCACAACAATTGATGAATTATCTAAAATTTATGGTTTTCCTTCAGCCATAAAAATTGATGTAGAAGGATATGAAGACCAAGCTTTTGCAGGAGCATTAGAAACACTCAATAATCAGACATTATCGTTGATTGTTATAGAGACAGTATCGCCGGCGCTGCATGATAAACTTACCCAAACAGGATTTATCAAAGTCTTCTATAATCCATATACTAGAGAAATTTTAAGTAACCCTGTTGCTTCATTAAAGCCAGGGAATAATATATATATCAGAAATCGAAATTTTGTTAATCAGAAAGTCGCTCAAAGTCCCGCTTACTTTATTCATAATATGGATATCAGAATTTAATTAGGGCTTGCTGAATAAACTCAAAACCTTGATAAATCAAGGGTTTCAGGTGAAAAATTAGGAAATCAGTGCAGGATTTTTCAGGGGTATACTCCTAAAAGCGTGCATTTTCCGGGTGAAATTTCAAAGAATTGGTTACTAACAGATCACCCAAACTCTTGCCTATTCCCTATTCCCTATTCCCTGCCTTAACGAAGAGACTTTTTCAGCAAACCCTAATTAACTAATCATGATGTTAATGGATTCGTTTAAATAAATTCCTAATTTAGGAGATAAGCAGTTACACAGCTAAATTGTATAATCCTAATATTCTGAACTCTTGTTTAACAGGCAAGATGCCTGTTCCACTTATACAAATTAAATGCACAACAGCTTGCTCCTTTAGGGGCAGTCATAATCCTGACTGATCTGCTTAGGGATTGAAAGTTTCCCTAAATAATGCTATTTTTGGAGTCGAACTGGTAATTAACAATAATTGTTTTTGAGAGGATGTCTGAGAAGTATCAGGTTTTATCCAGATCCCCCCTGCTCACAGGGGTAGGTTTTTAATATTATCTGTTGAGGCAGGACCAGGAAGACAAGGAGGGAAAGTAGACAAGGAAGATTTTATCAGCACAATGGTCTTTTTGTTACCAAGAGAAGATGATTTTGTACGGTTTTCCTCCCTTGTCCACTGTCCTTCCTTGTCCCCCAAGTCTTGCCCTCACGACAATGTAAAAAACCTACCCTTGTAAGGATCCCCCCCCTTACCCCCCTTAACTTAATAAGCTATCCATTATAAACATCTTTCTTAACATTCATGAGAGCGATCGCTTGCAGACCCCCAACCCTTAATCCTTCGTTGCTGATTCTCAATAAAATGAGGTTTTTATCAATAAAGATGAGGTGCATTTTGTCAAGATCAGGTAAATTCAAAAGTATTGAAACCTTTACCAAGTATAGGTTTTAAGATTGTTAAGAAAGATGTTTATAATGGATAGCCTTTTAAGGCGGGGAGCGTCAAAATAGAGTAAACAATACTTAGGTGCTTTCATGAACACAATTAATGTTCTTTACGAACAAGATTATTTCCTTTGGCTGGAAGAAACTTATAAATTACTAGAAAATAATCGCATTGAGGAATTAGATTTTTTACATTTAAAGGAGGAAATTCTCAGTTTGGGTAATGAACAAAGGCGGAAAGTTGACAGTTACCTGCGTCAATTGCTCATTCACTTACTCTTGTATAAGTATTGGAACTCTGAAAAAGAATACTGTGCCAAAGGTTGGCAAAATGAAATTGATAACTTTCGATTTGAGCTTGAGTTATTGTTAAAGTCTAAAACGTTGTATAACTATTTCTTGCAAGAAATTGCAGAAATTTATGTTAAAGCCAGAAGACAGGCTATCAAAAAAAGTGAATTACCTGCTCATCTTTTTCCTGAAAGTTGTCCGTTTTCTGCAGATGATCTACTTGATCCAGAATTTCTTCCCGATTAAAATTAGTGATGAAATTAATAAAAAACCGATTGTGACACGGGGGAGTGCGGAAGGTAGGTTATAATTTAGATACGGAGTCCGATGGAACAAGATATTGATGTCGCAGTAGAAAGTATTGATCCCGAAGAATATTGTTTAGCTATTAGCCTCCTATCAACCTATTTAGGGTTTGCTGAAAAAGTCTCTTCGTTAAGGCAGGGAATAGGGAATAGGGAATAGGCAAGAGTTTGGGTGATCTGTTAGTAACCAATTCTTTGAAATTTCACCCGGAAAATGCACGCTTTTAGGAGTATACCTCTGAAAAATCCTGCACTGATTTCCTGATTTTTCACCTGAAACCCTTGATTTATCAAGGTTTTGAGTTTATTCAGCAAGCCCTATTTAGAAAGAGATGTAGATATTATCAGATTGAATGATTGTCATTTTAGCACATTGGCAAAAATGAGTCTTGGGAGAGCAAATTACTCCCCCCTGTTGCGGTCTTCTGGTGTTCCCTAAAATGACAATTACCTCTTGAAAAGTTATAAAACAACATCTAAAGTTGATCAGGATTTATCCCCATTGTCTGTAATTTAGCCAGCAATTCCTCCCTTTGTTGGCGCTCCTGTGCCAGTAACAATTCCGCAGCCTCTGCTCTTTCCTGGGCCTGTTGGGCTTCTTGCTTTGCTTGTTGGGCTTCTTGCTGTGCTTGTTGAGCTAATTCACGGGCTGTAGGTAGTAGAACCCCGTCTAAAGTTGCCCACCTTACCCAGACGGCGTTGGCTCCCCCAAATTCTCCTACCCAACGCACTAGGGCTAAACCTAATTTTTGACTGATGAGTCTGTTTTGCTCATCGGGAATGATTGGTTCATATCCATAATCCCTGATGATGAAACCAGCAAACTCATTGGGATTAAAAGGATCATACCAAAAGTATTCTGGTACTCTGAGCCTGTTTTGGTATATTTCTTTTTTGTCTGTCTTGTCTCTGGAAGCAGTGCTAGAGGATAGCAATTCCACTACCACATCTGGCCCTTTACCCTCTTCCCAAGTTACCCAACATTTGCGCTCTCCCTTGGGAACATCCAACACAGCAAACATATCAGGACCACGGAAATCATGGTTTTTCAATTGATGGGGACTAAAGTAAACAAACATATTACCCCCTACAAAGGCATCTTTATCCCCTAACCAAGCAGCTAGGGGATCAACTAGTAAGTCCATTTGCAGTTTATGGCGATAGGTTTCCATGGGGATGCCGTCATCATATAGTAATTCATCCTGGGTGGGGGGATTAACAAAATCTGGGGTTGAATCTGGTGTCGATTGATCTAAGTTTAGCAATGTCGATTCACTCATATTTCCTCCGATTGAATCCCGATGCTTACTAATTTAACTAAGATTGATTCGGTATACAAATATGGAATTTAAATTTGCAGGTAGAATACCTTACTTGTGGAAATCAATGCTGTGTTCTTCCACACTGGAGGAAGCATATAGCCGCCATGAAACTATAATTTCTCAGTCGGTTTTTAACCGACTTGAGCTTTGAGACTCTTAATTCATTCCCTGGCTCCCGTGTGGATAACTAAGCTGTTGTGCAGCTAAATCGAATAAACAGCATTACCTTTATTTTTAACTTTGCGCTCCCATTTAATAATAAGACCTCCTTCGTTTAGCAATTTATTTAATAATTCTTCTAACTGTTCTACTG
>NZ_BJCE01000114.1:0-17505 GCF_005402885.1 Sphaerospermopsis reniformis | reverse complement strand
TCTCTTGAAATCCCCAAAAATGCACACTTTTTCCGGTATACCCTTCAAAACCCTTGCACTAATTTCTGTGTTTATCAGCCTCTAACCTTTGATATATCAAGGTTTTAGGTTTATTCAGCAAACCCTACTTAATTTTTCTCTAAAGAAATATTTTCTTGCATTTCTCTAAAGAAATTTAAATAAATATTTATTTCCTCTGCTAATTCCACCCACTCACCTGTTTATGAACTTGTGACAAATACCACATATAATCATCAATTTTAAACTTATCCGCAGCTTTGACAATATACTCTTTTGCTAACTCTTCATTCCCCTCAGCTTCATAATACAAACCTAAATACAGATGACTGTAAAAATTACCTTTTAAACCTTCTGATTTACCCACAATCAAAACATCATCAGTTGTACGATTACCCGCAAATAAATCATAGACACAACGCATAATTTTCCGGGGATCATTTTTCACAGGTAATAAAGAATTTCTAGCTTCTCCCACACCCGATAACCTAGCAATACAAAGATATCTCCACACAGTTTCTTCTACATCCTGTGCATTGACAGTTAAATCAATTTCAAATTGTTTTGCACCTTCGGCGAATCTTTCCGCATAATAATAAGATAAACCCCGTTGCCAAAGATAGGGAATAATTCGATCATCTAATTTTTCTGCGGTATCAAAATCTGTAATTGATTCTTGAATTTTTCCCAGTTGAAAATAAACCATTCCCCGACGAATGTACACATTAGGGTTGTTTGGTTGTTTAATAATTGTTTCGTTCCAGCGTTGCAATTGACTTTCTAAAGAGTTGATAAAAAACATAGATTTTGTGCTGAAAAATGATCATAAAATGACTTTTTATCTTTGTAGGGTTTTAGTAGTGCTAAACCCATACTCCTAAATTATTACTAATTCCATTGAGCAGAACATTTTTCCCTATCTTCCTATTCCGTCTTCCCTATCAAAAAAATCGGGGTATTTCCAGAAACCACAGAAATACCCCCATCTGAAAAACTGATTAAATTGATTAACTACTATGCAAAAGCAGCAGTTCTCACATCATTATTAGCCAGAATTTCTTGCAATTCATCAGCGTCAACGGTTTCTTTATCAATCAACATTTGGGCAATTTGATCCAAAATGTGACGGTTACTTACTAAAACTTCCTTAGCCCGTGCGTAAGCAACATCAACTAATTTACGCACTTCTTCATCAATGGCAGCGGCGGTTTCTTC
Organism: Sphaerospermopsis reniformis; assembly: GCF_005402885.1. Taxonomy (NCBI): domain Bacteria; kingdom Bacillati; phylum Cyanobacteriota; class Cyanophyceae; order Nostocales; family Aphanizomenonaceae; genus Sphaerospermopsis; species Sphaerospermopsis reniformis. The sequence continues at coordinate 16,272 of NZ_BJCE01000114.1, read as the reverse complement.
GGAGAAATCACGCTCAGACATGATATCTCTGCCTAAGAACATATTACCTTGTTGACGACCCAAAGCCACAGGACCCAAGCGATCGCTCATGCCAAAACGAGTAATCATTTGTCTGGCAACTCGCGCTACTTGTTGCAAGTCATTGGAAGCACCGGTAGTAACTTCCTCTTCACCAAAGATAATTTCTTCAGCTAAACGACCACCTAAAGCCACGGCCATCTGATTTTCCAGATATGCACGGCTATATAAACCTGTATCCATGCGGTCTTCGCTAGGAGTAAACCAAGTCAAACCACCAGCACGACCACGGGGAATAATGCTAATTTTCTGTACAGGGTCATAGTCAGGCATTAATGCACCAACTAAAGCATGGCCAGCTTCGTGGTATGCAACCAAGGTTTTGCGCTTTTCGCTCATTACTCGGTCTTTCTTTTCTGGACCTGCTAACACCCGGTCAATAGCATCGTTAATTTCATCCATCGAAATTTCGGTTAAATTCCGACGTGCTGCTAAAATTGCGGCTTCGTTTAACAGGTTAGATAAATCTGCACCGGTGAACCCTGGGGTACGACGAGCGATTTTATCCAAGTCCACATCTTTAGATAAGGTTTTACCCCGTGCGTGAACTTTGAGAATTTCGCTACGGCCACCGTAGTCGGGACGGTCTACCACAACTTGACGGTCAAAACGACCAGGACGCAATAAAGCTGCGTCGAGAACGTCAGGACGGTTGGTGGCTGCAATGATGATGATGCCGGTGTTACCTTCAAAACCATCCATTTCTGTTAATAGCTGGTTGAGGGTTTGTTCCCGTTCATCGTTACCACCACCTAAACCTGCACCCCGTTGACGACCTACTGCGTCAATTTCATCAATGAAGACGATACAAGGAGCGTTGGTTTTTGCTTGTTCAAATAAATCGCGGACACGGGAAGCACCCACACCCACGAACATTTCCACAAATTCAGAACCGGAAATACTGAAGAAAGGTACACCTGCTTCTCCAGCTACAGCACGTGCGAGGAGGGTTTTACCAGTTCCTGGAGGTCCGACTAATAATACACCTTTAGGAATTTTTGCACCAACAGCGGTAAAGCGATCGGCGTTTTTCAAAAAGTCTACAACTTCGTTTAATTCCAGTTTAGCTTGGTCAATACCTGCTACATCGCCAAAGGTGACTTGGGTTTGGGGTTCCATTTGTACCCTAGCTTTGGACTTACCAAAGTTCATCGCTTGGCTACCAGGACCTGTTTGAGCGCGACGGAGTAAGAAAAATAAACCAACCAACAGCAATACAGGGAAAAATAAGCTGCTCAGTGCTTTAAACCAAAATCCTTCGTCGGTTTGGGGTAATACGGCAATATCAACACCTTTATCTCTCAGAGTATTGATTAAATCTGGATCGCTAACTAAGGTGACACGCTTTTTATTGGGGTCGTATTTAGGTGTAACAATTGCTGTAGAACGATCTGAACTGAGACTGACTCTTTCTACTTTGCCTTGATCAACTTCTTGAATAAATTGACTATAGCGCCATGTTTCTACTTGGGGGGGTTGGTTGTCAAAAAACGCAGTCCCTAAAGCAATTACTACAATAAACAGCAGCGCATATAGCCCCGCATTTCTCCATCTTTTATTCACTGAGGTCTATCCTCCTGTATTTTTTGGGCGTTAGTGTAAGGTCTCTAAAATAAGAGAGGGCTTTATGAGAATTATGTTAACTTATCTTAAGATATACCAAAATGGCGTTCCTGTCATGGTAGAAATAATCCTTTAAGTTCTAAAAAGCAAGGATGCTTAGGATTATATTCTAACGATCCGGTGGGCTGATGTACGGTATGAATGGGAATTATCTCGACAACGCTGTTAGTGTAGGCGATCGCTGCAAATTCTTTAACTAGCTGTGGTGTCCAAGGTGCTTGCTGGACGGTGATTTGACGGTTTTGTAAATGTTGGATAATGTGCGTTCGCTCTATCCCTGGCAATATTCCCACTTCTAATGGTGGTGTCCACCAACTGCCATCTTTCCAACCCCAAAGATTACCTGTACTGGTTTCTAACCAATTGCCCTCATTATCTATTAAAATCGCTTCTTCGGCGTTTACGGCTTGAACATTATTTTTCGCTAACCAAGGACTCAAATAATTGCCTGTTTTATGCTTGGGGAGAGAACGGGCAAATTCTGGTTTTGCAAGTCCAGCAATTATACCATTATTTTGTTTTTCTGTCAAGTTTGCTGGTAATAATCTACCTGTGATCCATTCTCTCCCATCGGGAAAAATAGTAATTCTGATCACGGGAAAATGCTGTAAAAGCATTTCTGCACCTTGACGCACAAAATTCCAATTTGGTTCTGGCCAGTTGAAAGTTTGTAAAGTTAATTGCAAGCGTGAACAATGAGCTTTCCAGTTAGTTAAACTATGATCAAGGGAATGATCATAAACTCTTAAAGTTGTAAAAACTGTAGCTCCAAAAAGCAAACCTGGATCATTAATGTTTAATTCCAGCGTTTTTGATTCTATTAATTTACCACAATACCAATACATGACAGGTGACAGGTGACAGGTGACAGGTGACAGGTGACAGGTGACTGGGTAATCAATTTTATTTTTACCAATCATCAATCATCAATCATCAATTATCAATTATCAATTATCAATTATCAATTACCTTAATCTTTTTCTGGGAAAGTTACAGTTGGTAATCCTTGATTATTAATCACTATTTTACCACCTAAATTTTCAATTTCTTGAATTGCACGGTTGCGGGTTTTTTCATCTACGTTATTTTGTAAAACCATGCCCCAACTGGCAATTCTAGCATACTTACTATCAGGGTTTCTTTCTAGAAATTTAGCAGTAGATTGGGACAGAGAAACTACATTTTTACTGTCTTGATCATCGTATTCACTAGCCCATTCTGCCGCTTTGAGAAAAGACTTACTTGCGGCTTGGGAGTCACCTAAAAATAATAACTCATCTGTGCCTTTATAACGCCAGATATAGTAAGATTTTTCTGGGATTTTAGGAGATAGGGATTTTAGACTTTTATCCATTAATGTAATAGCTCTTTCTGGCATACCTGCATATAAAGAACTACTAACAGAAAGACCAAGATAAGCTTCTCTAAATTTCGGGTCATGTTTAAGTATGATTGCAAAAAATTCTGGACTTAAACTATAACCTATTTTATCTCTAACGGGATCATCACCAAAGTATTGCAAAAAGTCAATATATACCCAATTAGAAATGAGGTTATCATAACCAAAAGTGGGTATTTGTTGCAGTAAACTCAAACGTAAAGCTTCTTTTTGTTGTTCTTTTTCCAAAGCTTCCACAGACATAGATTGTTCGCTGTTGATAAGTGCTTGCAATCTCGGAAATTGACTTAAACTAATTCCTAAGATGCAGAAACAAGCTACTAAAGGCGTAATAATAAATTCACGAGATAACAACATAATTTTTCTTAGCTTTCTCAGCAAATTTACCTGATTGTATATTTTACCAGGCTTTGCAACAAGTTCGTAACAGATTGACAATAGGAAATGTTTAATATAAACTTACATTTACGTTAAAATACTTATATTAAAGTTAAGTTTATTAAAAAAGACTAGAAAAAAAAACCAATATAACCAACAATAAGATTTTGATACAACTTTAACCCTGTACATATACATATACATAGCTATTATGGCTGAAACAAAGTTAGCAGAAGACTTGCAAATTCATGCAGAAGGTTCTGAAAAACCAAATAAATTCCAAAAACAGCTAAATAATCTGGATTTCAAAAAAAATGGTGTGAGTTTCAATGATATAGTTGACATCATGAAAACCGCCATAGCAGATGTAGTCGAATTAGAAATTGAAACTTCTGTTTTTGATGCTTCTTCATCATTTACGGATGAGTCACAAACTGCTAAACCAGAAAATAGATTGTTGACGCGCATCAATTTGATTGATGGTGATATCAAAAATGAAGTAGGTAGTAAATTTATTGGTGATGGTCCCTATGCAGAACTGAGGGAATTTCATTTAAGCCAAGTGAAAGAAAGTCGGGAAATAATTCAAAAAAATATAGAAAGTATCCAAAAGTTATATGAAATTTTGATGGCTATGCTTAAACATAGTCAAAACAATCAAAATTCACAACCATCAAAACGTCCTTAATTAGTTGGTTGATAGTGAAAGGGGCAGATTTAAAAAATATTCTCAATCCGTTTTAAATCTACCTTTTTATATCTAGGAAATTTAGATTTCAGTTTTTATATAACAATGAAAAATCTATGATTGCAAATCTTCTCACTATATCTAAATCTAAATAAAGTCTCAATCAGGAGAAGCATATTTCTTGTATCGCTTCAAGTATCAAATTCATGCTCATGTAGAAAATTTGTTAATAAGGTTGTTATCATGTTTGCTAAAATTCAAAATCAAAAAGCTTTGGAATCTAAATCTCAAGATAATCAAAATATTACCAATCTTGGCACGGTAAACAAAGCCAAAGATTTACTAAATAAATTTGTTGATTCAGTCAATGTCTTGGTGAAAGACATTACAACTTTAGAAGTAAACACGATAGTTGTGAGTAATATTAGCGGTTCTAAGTTTAATCCTTGGCAAGCATATTACAATATTTATGCTATAAGTGATCCAAATTATTTTACAGATAAACAGATTGTTCTAGATTTGCAGGAACGTTATATCAATATATTTTTACAACTTGAAAGAGAATATATTTACATACTTTTAGAGCAAGAGCTAGAATATAAAGAATCTGGAAAACCAGATGGTGCAGTCATAGATATATATAATAAACGTCTGCGATATATAGATGAAAATAGATTAAATGCAGATGGAAAAAAAGAATCAAAGTCAATGTTACCTTCTCCTTTTGGAGATCATGAAAATAATGTAGATAATTATCAGAAAATCTCAAAAATTTTGAGTAATGATAAATTTGTGTTGACTTTGCGTAAAGTTTCGGAACTAAAAGCAGCATTAGATGGTGGTGATATCACAAGTGATCAAGTAGATACGATTTATGCTCAAACGATAATGCAATTAGACGGTGATATTATTACCCGTTATCATCGTGATTTATTTAATTTAAAAGAAACCGATCAAGATATAGTTATGAAAATTCATAATGATGGTGTAGTGTCTGGTGAAAAACAATGGCGTGAAACCATCGAATTTCTGATTAATTTTGTCAAAAATATTGCTGGTTTATCTTCTGGTAAAATTTAGATTTTTCACTAAAATTAATCAGAAAGTGCGTCAATAAAACCAGATGTAAATTCCTCGTTTGACGCACTATAAAACTATTTTGGCTACTTTAATGATAAATCAAGATAAATTTAATCAAGATATCAAGATATATTTGCAGGGTACTTAGGGTGTTATGAAATTTAAACAAAAAATCAATAAAGCATATAGTAATCATAGTTTTTCATTTTCTTTGCAAGTTCCTCCGGGCAGTAGTTTTGTGGAATTTAAAGTTGATGAAGGAGAGTATAGTTTTTATTTGAATAATTCAATTATAGAGCAAATTGAAAAAGCGCAAATCCAGGGTTTATCTCTTTATATTCCTTCAGGGTTGGTATTACCTTTATGGTACTATACTTTTGTGACTGAGAATGTAATTGAGCCAAATAAAAACCAGGTTAATTATAAAAATCCCAAAGTTTATTTTCTTGTTTATTTGTTTTTAGCTCAAATCTGGCAATTACTGACTAATAAAAATCCACAGACAAAGATTATTTCTCTATCAGGGTTCACCTTTAATTCTTATTATCAATCAACCGCAGATCAGAAAATTAATATTATCTTGCAAACTACTGTGTTATTTGATGGTGATATTATCCACAAGATTCGTTATGATTTCCTAGAAAATGCAGATTGTTTAAGAATTGTCTCTGCTCATTATTGGCTAACGGAACAAATAATAAAGCGTCTCAGAAGTAATTTAAATTCTGTATATTGGTTTATATATGCAATTCTTCCTGCAAGTTTGATTATTTGGAAAGTAGCTGCCGTCACAGGATGGCAATTTTTTATATTAATATTAGTCTGGATAATCCTATTTTTGCTATTAGCTATACTGAATCTATTCATTGTCAATGAACTGAAAAAATATATAGGGAGAAAAAAAAATCAAGAGCTTATCAATTGGTTAGTCTGGTTGATCACTAATTTATTTGTTAATGTAAGTAGTTTTTCAGATGTTCCAGTTATATTTTTGGGAAATTTAGTTTTAATAGTGTTGATACCACATTTGCTCAAGTGGTTACTACCAAAACTTGGTAAAATTCTCTTGAAGATAATCCTTAATTAAATTAGATTCAACATTTTTACTGTTTAATTTGACATAACTGCCAACATTGTTGAGCGATCGCCCAATCTTCTTGTGTGTGTATAACTAATACTCGCACATTAGAATCAAGTGTAGCAATATCTACATCAATTGGTTGTTGTTTATTTTTCTCCGAGTCTATTTTCAATCCTAAAAATTCCCACGCTTCACAAGCTGCTTGTCTGATTAATGGCGATTTTTCACCTGCTCCAGCGGTAAATACTAACGCATCTAAACCACCCAAACTAGCCAACATCGAACCGATACCAGTCCGTAACCGATGTACGTAAATATCCCAAGCTAGTTTAGCACGATAGTTACCTTGTTCAATTGCTGCCAGAACTTGAGGTAAATCACTGGAAACACCCGAAATTCCCCGTAGACCAGAAGCTTTATTTAAAACATAATCTAAGCTTTCTGCTGAGTAATCAGACTGACGCAATAGATAGATTAAAATTCCTGGATCAATTGAACCGCAACGACTTCCCATCATCAAACCATCTAAAGGTGTAAATCCCATAGTGGTATCAATACTGCGACCTTCTTTAATTGCAGCTAAAGAGCAACCGTTACCTAAATGGCAAGTGATTAAACGCAGGTCTGTCAAATCTCGACCAAGAATTTGCGCTGCACGGTTCGCACAGTATTGGTGACTGATACCATGAAAGCCGTAGCGACGGATACCTTTCTCTACCCAATCATAAGGACCGGGATAGACGGCAGCAGCATCCGGTAAGGTGCTATGAAAACCTGTATCAAATACTGCCACTTGTTTAACATCTCCCAAGCTTTGCTCAATGGCTTCTATACCTTCCAAAGCCGCTGGGTTATGGGCTGGGGCAAGGGTTGAAAGATTAGCGATCGCCTGTTTAACATCCTCATTAATTATAACACTATTGCGGTAATTTAAGCCACCATGTACCACACGATGTCCCACCACATCAATTTCTGATAAATTACTCAGTACCTTGGTAGCACTACGAGTAAGAGTATACAGCATATATGCTACATGGGCTTTGCGGGAGTCACCATAAATAGATTCTTGCAGTGTTTCACCAGTGGCGGTTTTTACCTCAATTTCAGCCACACCACGGTCTTGAGTCCAGTTAACTTTCCCTTCCCAAAGAGGTTTTGGTGCTTCTTGGGGAAGAGTTGCATCTGTAATGTCATACAAACAACTTTTTTGGCTACTAGATCCGGCATTTAAGACTAGAATCTTCATAGGATAATGGGAAACATAACTTGGTCTGATGCTGTCATGATTTTACAATTGCTTTTGAAAATCTGCTACCGAGTAGATGAAATTTTATCTTAAAAATAGTTACATTCTGATTATTTTTTTCATCCACTTATCAAAAATTCTGTAAGGGTTTAGCAATGCTAAACCCCTACATTTACTGAATGCTAACTTTTTAAAATTTCAATTTCTCTCCGCGAATAGAATAATCTAATAATTCCATCGGGTGCATCAAAGAAATATTTTTACCCTGCAAATATTTACTAATTTGCAAACTACAACCAGGGTTAGGGGAAGCAATTAAATCAGCACCAGTATTGATTAAATTCTGGGCTTTTTGTTCACCTAATTCTTCAGCAACTTCTGGTTGTAGCAGATTATAAATACCTGCACTACCACAACACAAAGCTGCATCTATGGGTTCTTTTAAGGTGACTCCGGGAATTTTTCTTAATAACTGACGGGGTTGAACACTAATTTTTTGACCATGTAATAAATGACAAGCATCTTGATAAACTAAAGTTAAAGGTTTATCTGTTAAAGGTGAAAGTTCCGCAGTTAAACCCACATTTGCTAAAAATTCCTGTGCATCTTTTACTTTTGCTGCAAATGCTTTAGCTCTTTGGGCATATTCTGGATCATCAGCTAAAATATGACCATATTCTTTTAAAGTATGACCACAACCAGCAGCATTAATAATCACAAAATCGACATTTGTATCAGCAAAACTATCAATCATTTGTCTTGCTAAAGCTTTTGCTTGTTCAGTTTGTCCTTGATGTTCAGGAAGTGCAGCACAACAACCTTGAGATTTAGGAATTACAACTTCACAACCATTCGCAGTTAAAACCCTCACTGTTGCTTCATTTACCGGAGAGAAAAACAAACGTTGTACACATCCCAAAATTACACCAACACGATATCTTTTTTCACCCTTTGCAGGAATGATATCGGGTAAATTATCCTGAAAAGACTTAACAGTAATTTCCGGTAAAATAGACTCCATAGCAGCTAACCGGGGAGAGATTTTTTTCATTAACCCAGTAGCGCGTAATAACTGAGAAACCCCCAACTTTTGATAAACAAATAAAGGGAAAAGTAAAATTCTTAAAACATCAGGATTAGGAAACAGAGAAAAAATCAATTGACGGATTAACTTATCAGAAAAACTGCGGTTATAATTTCTTTCCACCTGATGACGAGTTGCGGAAATCAACTTATCATACTGCACACCAGAAGGACAAGTTGACACACAAGCAAGACAACCCAAACAAGAATCAAAATGTTGAACAGTAGCAGTATTTAAAGCAATTTCTCCCTCATTAATAGCATCCATTAAATAGATTCTACCCCTGGGTGAATCCATCTCCTTTCCGATTACCCGATAACTAGGACAGGTAGAAAGACAAAACCCACAATGAACACAACTATCAATCAACTTAGGATCAGGAGGATGACTAGGATCAAAACCCTGTAAATTCTTAACACTAGCAGTCTTATTCACCGAACTTTCCGAAACTTGCATGACTCTTTCTTCCCCTCTTAACTTTGCGTACTTTGCGTACTTTGCGGTTCGTTATTCTTAAACCTTAAATCCCACCAACAAACCGACCAGGACTTAAAATATAATTTCCATCAAACTGTTTTTTAATTCGCTGCATCATATCCAAACCATTACCATTATAACCCCAGATATCCAACTTTTCTTTTATTTCAAAAGGTGCAGATAAAACACTTAAAAAACCAGAATTAGATTGACAGAAATCACGCACGTTCAAAACCTGATTTTGATTTTCTAACCGCACCAAACCCAAACCGCTATTGAGATGAATCAACCCGAAATTAATTTGATTAATCACCTCCACCGCAGCAGTTGGTAATACTCCTATTTTGGCAGTAATTTCTGAATTATTACCATAATTATGTATTGTTTCTGGTAATTGTTGCCATAAATTAGCCTGATTTTCGGCTGAATAAATTGCCCCATTTAAACCTAATTTTTGACCAATTGCCAAAAGTCTGTTAGACTGTTCCTTCACACTTTCGCTAATACTTTGAAACCGGACAATTAAACCTATTCCGCTACCTAAATTTAAATCAGAAACTAATTGACTGGATATTAAATCTGCTTGAGTTGGTGTTAACTCAGAACCTTGAAGAATTGTAGCAGCTTGGGATATCGCTTCAGCTTTACCAGTTAATATTACAGTTCCCGATGTTTCTGGTAAAGGATAAACTCGAAAAGTGACTTGACTGATAATTCCTAATGTACCGTAAGCACCGGTAAACAATTTCATCAAGTCGTAACCAGCAACATTTTTTACTACCCTTCCCCCTGCTTTGGCAATTTGTCCATCAGCGCGGATAAAAGTTATACCTAAAAGTTGGTCACGCACACCGCCATAACGTTGACGTAGAGAACCTGTATCAGCAGTAGCAATAATACCACCAATGGTAGCAAAAGCGGGAAAAGCAGGGTCAAGAGCTAAATTTTGCCGATATTTGGCTAAAATTTCTTGAATTTCGCCAAATTTTATTCCTGCTTCTACGGTGACAGTTAGATCACCTACCGCGTGTTCTATGAGTCTGTTAATACGTTCTGTACTGACAACAATATCAATATTTTTACTTAAACCACCCCAATGAAGTTTACTTGCACTACCGCAGGGGAGAACGGACCATTTATTGCTGTTTGCAGCGGACATGACTGCGGCCAGTTGTTCTTGAGTGTGGGGATAAACGATACAACTGGGATGGGTTTTGGGGTTTATCGCTGCTTGAATACGTTGTTGCTGACTGGGTGCGAGATTTTCCCAAGTTAAGACAGCGTTTTCTGTGTTGATAATAGATGCTATGGTAGAGGCGATCGCATTCATTGGTTTGTTTTCCTATCCTCCTTATTAATGTACTGGTTAATTTAACAAAAATCATACACCAGAGGAAAATTGGTAAATTAATCTTTAGGAATTTTTGATTTTGTGCAAATACCCAACTGATCAATTGATAATTGAGAATTGACAATTGATAATTGTTTGATTCGGGAGTATCCCAAATGTGTAAGTTTATTTTTTGCTTGAGGTCAAGACGTGAAATGAACGAACCACGAAGGTACGTTCACCGAAGGTGTTCCCGAAGGGTAGGACACGAAGGGAAGAAGGAAGAAGAGAGTTTTTGGTGTTGCTACGGTTATTTGTTAAGAATTGAGATGCTCCCTTTGATTCAAGGTTTAAAACCTCCCCTTTCCAGGGTAAAAAATATGGATGACAGGAAAAATTTTTGCTTTGATAAGTTCTAAAAAAATGTATTATCCTTAATATCTAAGTGATGGTGATGGGAATTTTTTTGTGTCAACAGTAATTAAAAATTCGTTTCTGCGTCTTGTTTCTCTGGATGTATTTCGGGGAATTGCGATCGCCTCTATGATTTTAGTTAATAATCCTGGTAGTTGGAGTTACATCTACCCACCATTAGAACACGCAAAATGGCATGGTTGCACACCCACAGATTTAATTTTCCCTTTCTTTTTATTTATTGTTGGTGTAGCAATGCCTTTTTCTTTTGCTAAATATGCACGAGAAAACACACCAGAAAACCGTCCCAATCGTCAAGTTTATTTGCGAATAATTCGCCGAGGTTTGGTGTTATTTGCTTTGGGTTTATTTTTGACTTTGCTTACTTTTTTTCTCGATTTTACTTTAAAAGGAATACCCATTGATTTAAGTAAAATTAGAATTATGGGGGTGTTGCAGCGTATCAGTTTAACTTATGTAATTGCTGCTTTTGTGGTTTTACAACTTTCCCAACGTGGTTTATGGATATTTTCAGGAATATCGCTTTTAGGTTATTGGGTTGCAATGCAATTAATTCCTGTTCCTGGTTTTGGTGCGGGTAATTTATCTGCTGAAGGAAATTTTGCTGGTTATATTGATCGGATGATTTTAGGAAGTCAACATCTTTATCAAAGTGGACCATTTGATCCTGAAGGTTTATTTAGCACTATTCCCGCATTGGTAACAGTTTTAATTGGTTATTTTACTGGTTCATGGTTGCAAAAACAGCAGGTTAAAACTAGGACGAGTGTTAATTTAGTAATTTGGGGTTTGGGGTGTTTAATTATTGGGATATTATGGGGTTTTGTATTTCCGATTAATAAATCTTTGTGGACGAGTTCTTATGTAGTTTATACTGCTGGTTGGGCTTTATTAGTATTAGCTTTGTGTTATGAAGTGGTGGAAGTTCGGGGTTTAAAAAAATGGGGTTTTCCTTGGGAAGTGATGGGTTTAAATGCCATTTTTCTCTTTGTTGGGTCTGGGGTTGTGGGCAGAATTTTAGTTAAAACTTCTGTAGGTAGTGGTAAAGATGCAGTAGCTACAAAAACCTGGATTTATGATAATTTGTTTAGTGCTTGGGCGGGAAATATGAATGGTTCATTATTATTTGCTATCACCAATCTTTTATTATGGTGGTTAGTGCTTTATTTTATGTATCGTCGGCGTTGGTTTCTGAAAATTTAGTTGTTCATGAATTTTGCTATTAAACACTAAGGGACTTCCAGATAAAAAAATATTCAATTAATTTTTGTGGGGTAGGCATACTTCGACACGCTCAGTACAAGTCTTGCCTGCCCTTCAACCCGGATGGGCTTCTAGCCCATCCCACAAGATTGGATAATTTATTGTTTGGAAGTTCCTAAAAACATAAAAAACCACATTTATAAAATGTGGTAAACAAACATCATCAATTCTGTGATTTAATCTAATTCAGGTTCAACACCAAGCGCACGTAGTTGGGCAATTAATTTTTCTGTTTTCTGTCGTTCTTGTTCAGCTTTCTGGCGTTCCTGTTCAGCTTTCTGGCGTTCCTGTTCAGCTTTCTGTCGTTCTTGTTCAGCTTTCTGTCGTTCTTGTTCAGCTTTCTGTCGTTCTTGTTCAGCTTTCTGGCGTTCTTCTTCCACAGGAGTTAACACCCAATTACCATCTTGGTCATACCAACGTAACCAAGGCATATTAACATTTTTGTAACTGCCCTGCCAAACTCCCAAACCTAATTCTAAATCAGGAATCCAAAAACGTAAATCTGATAAATTCACTTCAGTATAATGAGCGCCCTTTAACTCAAACATTCTAAATTCAGATTGATAACGATCAAAAATTGCGTAATAAGGAACTCTTAAAATTTGCTCATAAACTTCCCACTTAGTTGGGGGTTTTTCCACATCTCGCAAAGTTTGACCTAAATCTTCTTTTTCTGTTCCTGGTGATAATAATTCAACCACAATATAAGGATTTACAAATTCTTGCCAAACTACATAACTTAATCTTAAATCTCTTTCTTCATACAGAGAAGAAACACCAACAACCGCAAACCAATCTGGGCGTTTATGCCACAATGGATGACGACCATCGTAATATAAATTCATATCACTAGCTGTAAAAATTTGGTTGCTAGGATAGTTAGGGGGGCGAAATGTGTCTGCTAATAATTGTGGTTGTAGTAAATGAAATTGATCTGGCAAACCTTTCTCCTCCGGGTCTTCGCTAGGAAGATCATACATTGTTGGTAATGTTTCTTTAGGGGAAAGTGGTGGATCTGTTTGATACATTATTGGTATTCCTAAAGATACAACTTTGATCTCTATTATGTAGCACGATAATATGGTATTTGAAGATTTCTGGAGATTTTCAGAAGAACAACAATATCGCTTTTATAGGTAAAAACACAACAATTGTGTTGTATCCAAGTCATCACGATAAACACATTCAAAATTACTAAAACCGACTTTTTCAGAAATACTTTTTAGATTAGATTGAGTTTCCGGAAAATCCCTAGATGAAATATGACTATCGACCATTTTATACTCTTGAGGAGTTATTAAAGTCCAATCTTTTTTCACATTCCCTAAATAACGTTTAACATAACTATCTCTATCTTCATTTTCTTGACGAACTACATCAATTAAAATGAAAATTCCCCCTGATTTGAGCAGATTTTTGATATTTTTTATTACATCTTCTTTCTCTTCTAATTGCAAATGGTGGAGGGCAAAAGATGTAAACACAACATCAAATTTATTTGGTTCATTTTGCGCTAACTCATTCGTTAATTGCCAACAATCGCCTATGATAAAATTTCCCTGACAACCAGTAACAGCAATATTTTTTTTCGCATCTTCTATTGCGGGAACAGATACATCTATTCCTGTATATTCAGCAATTTGAGTATTTAATAAAGCTTGAGTGGTGAAACTCCCATCTCCACATCCCAAGTCAAGCAGAGTAAACGGTTTTTGCCAGTGTTTAACTAATAATTCATGGAGTACATTATATATTTCTCGATGTCCCATGTAATTGTTTTTTAACACTTTCTGGTAAATTTGCCATTGCTGGTTAAAAAACTCTGCTGTTAAGAGATTTTCTTCTTGAATCATTTCCAATTTTATCTGCTCTGTCATTGTTTTAAATTCCAGATATTTTTATTTTTAGATTGAAAACATTTTATCAGGTTTGGTGTGATAGTGGAAAGTTACTTATTTCCTGATGCATCAAATCATTTGGTAATCTTGTTTTTGTTCATTTAATGGTGGCCTGACACACAAATAAATCAACGCCCCAAAAAAGGGAACTAAAGCAAATAACCAAAATAATTGATTATCCTTCCAACCCCGTCGCGTCATATCATCCCCTAACAAAGCAGGAAATAATAGACTCAACATACAAAAATCTAAACTCATTACATTAATAAATCTGCTAGTTTGCCATTGTTGGATAAAATCACTCCAATTTCCTTGTAAACCATAAGCAAATAAAACCACCGCACCTAACATTAATAAAATTCCTGTGATGCGAGAATCAAAGATTTTCAGAAACAAATTTTTATTACCTGTAAATTCTTGATTTGGTTCTCTTAAAGCTAGATATGGTAAAAGTGCAAAAGCACCAAGCCCAAAGGAAACTGTAGCAAAAGGCCAAGCTGGTATTTTTTGCCTTCTGCCATCAATAAATAACACTGCACTGTAAATTAATGGCCATATTCCCATAATATTAAATAAGGCAATAATCGCAGGATTAATACCTTCCCAGTTTCCTGTAGAAAGATTGGTGATTAACTCTAAACTTTCTGGGAAATTATCAGGAGGTGCAAATAAAAAGGCGTAGGAAATAAATCCTAGCCATATTAAACCAAAAGAGATTTTTCTCAACATGATTTACCGAGTTTAGACAGTTTACGCAGTTTGACTAAAAGCTTCTGAAAGATATTCTGCTGCTGCTGCTACTACAGCGATCGCATTTTCATAGTCTAACCGAGTTGGTCCCAAAACACCTATACTTCCCACGGGTACAGTACCCCGACGATAACTAGAAGATATCAAAGAACAGGTTCTAATGGGTTCTAAGGGATTTTCCGTACCTATCCGCACCGTCACCTTGGGTTTACCCGTTTCCTCTATTTCCGATTCCTCACATATTAACCGCCATAACTGCTCTTGTTCTTCTTCCAATAAGTGCATAATCGTTTGTACCTGCTGCACTTGGGCAAACTCCGGTTGACGCAACACCTCACCCACACCCCGCACCATGATTTGTGTGGCTGAAGGTGCAACAGCACGACGGAGTAATTCTGTCAATGAACTTTTCAAAAATTCCCCATAACGTTGAAACTCTTGATCTAACTCACTCCAGTCAAGCTGGGCTAATTCCAAGAGTGTAAAACCACGCAGATGACTATTTAAAAAGTTAGAAACTATTTGTAATTCTCGATCAATTGTTTCTGGATCAGGTTTAGTTGCTGACTCTCTTGTAAACAGATCCATTACCTTGGAATGGGTTTCATAACTATCCGTTACCACAATCAGCATAACTTTCCCATCTTCAACTTGTAAAAGCTGTAAATGCCTTAATTGTACTATATTGGGTTGTGGTATAGTTATTAGAGTAATACAGCCGCTTAATGTTGCCAAAGTTTGCGCCGCACCTTGTAGTAAAGCTTCTAAACTCCAATCATCCCAATGTAGACGCTGTTGTAAAGTAGATTCAACCTCTTTAGCTAAAGCTGCCGACGGTTTCATCAACCTATCAACATATATACGATAACCCGAATCAGAAGGTACACGCCCCGCAGAAGTGTGTGGTTGGTAAAGTAACCCCGACTTTTCCAAAACACCCATAACATTGCGGATAGTAGCGGAACTGACACCAAGATCAAATTCCTCAATTAAAGCTTTAGAGCCAACTGGTTCAGCAGTGGCGATATAATGGCGTACAGTTGCCCAAAGTATATGTTCTTGGCGATTTGTCAGCTGGAATTGCATAGAATATGTTTTACTGAAGGCAAATTTTAAGCAAAGGTTGAAAAATTTTGTTAATGAAACAGTAAAAAAGATTGATTATTAATCAAAACAAGATGCTAAATTATATATTTATACTATATTAGTTAAGTGCAAAGCTTCCCGTGAGAACTTATTTTCTATGTAATTATTAATACAGCATAGCTCATATCATAAAACAGGCTAAATTCTCATCTATTTATCATATTATCTTATATGATTTCTTAATCAAGCTGTATTTTTAGCTACAAAAGTTAGATTTAGCTTCAGTTGCATTGCTAACTATTGGTGATTGGTAATTGGTGATTGGGAAAAATAAAATTGATTACCCAGTCCCCAGTCCCCAGTCCCCAGTCCCCAA
>NZ_BJCE01000113.1:0-17604 GCF_005402885.1 Sphaerospermopsis reniformis | reverse complement strand
TGATTCGGTACGAGCAACAGGCGACTAGCGCTGGGTTGCTGGTGATCAGTGATGGGTGTCTGGAGAATGGTGACTGGTGACTGGTGACTGGTGACTGGTGATTGGTGACGTGGGAAGATTTTTAAATATTACCAATTACCAATTACCAATTACCAATTACCAATTCCCAATTCCCAATTACCAATTCCCAATTCCCAATTCCCAATTCCCAAGCAATAGCTTACTGTTATTATCTATGGGGCTGGGATGTCCAGTGTGAGTAACTGCACTATATTTTTGAATGTAACGACGGACTTCTAAAGGAAAGTTGGGATAGTCTATTACTGCATCCCCATCGGCGATAGTTGCCCAAAAATCTCGTAAATCTGGGGCTAGTTGCTGTGCTTGGATTAATGGTAGATTTAAGGGAGGTAAAGTTAGTAATTTGATTAAAAAAGGGAAAGAGCGATCGCCCATCCATTGTTTTGATGATTCTTGCAAGTTAGGAAAATCTGGTACTGATTCCACGCGATGAGAAACTATTTGTAACCATTCTTTACCTAGATGATCTCGTTCAAATTCTAAAACACGGTAAGGATGGGGATAACTAACTAATGAACCAGTGGTAATATCATAGACTCCATCACCACAAGCTACATCTTGAACGTGCAAATGTCCGGTAAAAACTAATCTCACTCCATGTTTACGCAGTAATTTTATAAGTTCTGGAGCATTTTCCAACATATAACGATTTGCCATTGGATGATTTGATTGATTTGGCAAATGTTCGACAACGTTGTGATGCACCATCACCAAAACTAAATCATTGTTAATTTTTGCTAGTTCTGTTTCTAACCACTGAAACTGCTGTTGATCTAAACGCCCTATTTGTTTACCATCCTCATCAAAGGTGTTAGAATTTAAACCTATTAGCCGCACTCCGGGCAATATTTGACAATTGTAGTAAGGTTGGTGTGGGTTTTCATAACCAAACTTGCGGTAATAATGGGGAAAATCTGCAAAACCTATGGATTGCTCGTTTGCTGATAATACGGGAACATCATGATTACCAGGAATAACATACACCGGAAAAGGTAGTTGAGAAAGTCTGTTTGCTAACCACGCATGATTTTCTGGTTCACCGTGTTGGGTTAAGTCTCCGGGAATCAGAAGAAAATCTAAATCAAGTTGTGTTAAATGTTCTAGTACACTTTCAAAGGCGGGAATACTGACTTCCACTAAATGAAATCGGCTGGGATGATCCCAAATTGTATGGGGTAGTGCAATGTGTAAGTCACTAACTATAGCAAAACGAAAGTTGATATCCATTGATTTAAAAAAATGTTAAAGCCGAAAGAGTAAATATACCCTTTTTACAAAAGTATAACTCTTGCCTTGTCTAGTTACGTACTAGCAACCAGACTTAATATTTGTAAACATTTATGTTTAACTTTTATTAGCGAAATTTTAGTGACAGGAGTAGTCAGAAGTAGTCAAAGGAGTATTTATTATGGCTGTGATTCGAGTTCGTCAGCACGTTAACCCCCTAGCGAGAAAATTTCAAACCCCTGTTGATCCCCCAGCATGGGAAAAAATCTATGCACAGTATCAACAACCCTTACATTTAGATATTGGATGTGCGAGGGGTAGGTTTTTACTTCAAATGGCACAGGTAGAAACAAACTGGAATTTTCTAGGTTTGGAAATTAGAGAACCTTTAGTTATAGAAGCAAATAGGATAGTTTCTGAGTTGGGTTTAACAAATTTACATTATTTATTTTGTAATGTGAATAATTCTTTGAGTCCAATTTTATCTACTTTAAAACCAGGAATTTTACAACGGGTATCAATTCAATTTCCTGATCCTTGGTTTAAAACTCGTCATGCTAAACGGAGAGTAGTACAACCAGAGTTAGTTGAAGAATTAGCTAGTTATTTGGCTGTGGGTGGGGTGGTATTTTTGCAATCTGATCAGGAATTTATTGCTGTGGAAATGTGCGATCGCTTCCAAGAACACCCCGCATTTGAGAAAATGGGAACGGAAAAATGGTTAGCAGAAAACCCGCTTCCTGTGCCTACAGAAAGGGAAATAGCCACACAAAATAAAGGTGAACCTGTCTATCGGGCTTTATTTGTCAAACGAAAATAAGAGTGCAAAATTTGTAAATTCAAATTAATTGGCAGGTGGTGGAATTTAAATTTACTCAGGGAAAGATTTTGCCTTTTCCTGGTTTTTTGTAGGTTGTTCAGTTTTTATCAATTGCAAATTCGGGACATTTAGGCTTATAAAAGCTAATATATATTCCAATTTATTTAATAATTTAAGGATCTATTTATATTTAAGTTAATAGGCAAAAGTGACAAAATTCTTACAGTAGTGCAACAATTGTATCCCTTTTTTTGGCTATTTTTAATCCGTAATTGTCTGTTTCTTGATCATATTTTTAACCTAAAAAGGCAAAATCACGGGTATTTGTTCAGAAAATGCTGTTATCATCAAGCTATAGAAGGTGACAAAACTAAAACAATTATGTCACTTTTATTTTGTCTAAGTCTCTAGACAGAGGTTTTTATTTTTAATAGGATGCAGTCGAGAAATGAAAAAGGACAACATTTCCGGTTTTCTAGATTTTTTAAAACCAAGGAGAATACCAATATGGCTAAGATTCAAATTGCTGATTTAGCACAAGTTGAAAACCAGTTTGATGAATTATCTGATTTGGAACTTGAGGTAGTGGGTGGTTGGATTTATTACGGACGATATGGCTATGCTTGGAGGGCTGTTGGTAACTATTGGTGGTTTCGTCATTATTAATAAACTTGTCTAGAGCATAAAACGAACCACACTATACTATTAAATCGTGGGTTACGCTGTCGCTAACCCACCCTACATTTTTGTGATTAAATCACTCCAAATTCACATTAATCTCTGTTTGACTAACCTGTTTTTTTATCCAACTTAATAGTAAATCGCTAACAATTTCCTGTCGCAATTTATCATTCAACTCCGGCTGAATAATCTCCTCAACAAAAATTAAATGTACCCCTTTAGAAGTAATTATCGGTTTAATTATCTGTGGGGGTTTAGCACCAAAGACAGCAGCAGATATTTCTGGCTTTAAATCCCGACGATTTAATACTCCTAAATATCCCCCCTGACGACGTAATTCTACATCTTGAATATATTGGTGAGCTACATCGTAAAAACTCATTTCTCCTTCTTTGACTGCATAAAAAAGTTCTATTGCTAAATCTTCGTCATTAAATACAACTTCATACATGACCACACCAGCATAACTTAGCTGATTTTCAAAAAAGAAAGGTTCGATTTGATCGGAAAATAAATGTTTGCTTAACTTAGCAGTAACTACACCAGTATAGACTATATCTTCAAAATCATCTATAGATAAACTATGTTTTTCTAACCATTTCCAAGTGTCATTAGCACTGGTCAGGTCATTATTTAATCGCAGAAAATCCGCTGCTTTTTGTAATTCTTCATCTTCTACTTTTATCCCTGCTTCTTCCGCAGCATTTATAATCACTTTTCGGCTGATAATTTGCTCAACTAACTCAGGTATTTTACAGGATAATTTAACTTGTTGTAAAATATCTGATTGGGTAATGGTGATGCTTTCTGACATAATTTGCTCCTTAAATACATAAATTATACCCCGTTAAATGGTGGGTTACGCTATAGCTAACCCACCCTACATTTTTGTTATTAAATCACTCCAGGGATAATTCGATAAATTTTCTACAATTTTACTCCCCCTTGTTGCAATTTTTTAAATGGGTCAAGTAGAAAATCAATAATTCGTCGCTGACGGACAATTACCTCAGCGGTTGCTGTATCCCCTGGACGCAAAGGAATACATTTATTAGCAGAGGGAATACAACTTTTTTCGAGAGAAATTTCTAAGTTATAAGCGGCTACTTTGCCATTAGCTGTATCTATTTCTATGGTATTAGGAGAAATTTTAATTAACTCTCCTGAGATAATACCATAATCCTGAAACGGATAAGCATCAAATTTGAGCTTTACTGGCAATCCTAACCGCAAAAAACCACTATCTGTAGTTGCCATTTGCGCTCGAATTATTAAGGGTGAATTATCTTGAGCAATTTCGGCAACCATTGTCCCTACTTGCACAACTGAACCGGGTTTTTGAATTGGTAGTTGAAATAATATACCATTCCCAGAAGCTTTAATTTCTCGCTGTCCTAACTGAAATTTTAAGGAATCAATTTGGCGTTTAGTTTGAGAAATATCTGATTTGAGGGAACTAATATCTGTATCTAAACTTTTCTGCTGTTCGGCAATTTTTAAGACTGCTGACTGACCAGAAAGGGTTAAAGTTTGATAGCTTCTTTGCTGTTCTCCCAGTCGCAATTTAGCCTGTTCAATATCGGCATGAGATTGGCGCAAATTTCGCTCATAACTACTTTGTTGTTCTGCTAAACGTAACTTAGCTTGTTGAATATCTGATTGGCTTTGTGCATACAATTTCTGCTTTTCTTTAGCGATATCTTGCTTTTCTACTAAATTAATTTCTGGAATTACTCCCTGTTGTCTGAGTTGACTATAGCGTTTTACTTCTCGCTGACTACTTAATAAGCTACTCTCTGCTAATTGATTAGTAATTTGACTATTAATTAGGGTTTGTCGCGCTTGATTAAGTTGAGATAATCTTTCTTCTTTCTGAAATTGATAAGCATTTTTTAGGGTATTAATATTCTGTTGTGCTTGCTCAATTTGTGCTTGTTTTTCTAATTGTTGAGATTGATTTTGTTGTTGTTGGTTTGCTAAGGAGACAATTAACTGATTTTTGGAGGATTTTAACTGAGAAAGTCGGTTTAATTGTCCTTCCAATTTATCTTGAATTTGACGTAATTCTGATTTGACTAATTCCGATTCTAATAATAATATAGTTTGTCCTGCTTTGACTGTTTCACCTTCTTGAACTTGAATTTCCGCAACTGTTCCCCCTACAGCCGCATCTAATTTCACTGTTTTATCTTTAGGTTCAATACGTCCCCGTCCTGTACCAGTTTCATCTACTTTAGATAGTAAAGACCAAGGTAAAACTATGGAGACAATTAAGACTAAAAGATATAATAATCCTCGCGTCCAAACCTGTGGTAAACTATCAAGTGATTCTTTAGTAAGCTGATGTGCAGCTAAACTGTATAATTAAAAAACCTGAAGTTACAGTAGCACAAGCATCTTGCTTGTATTAATTATTCAAGTTAAAGGCATAACAGCTTAATTTCCGACCAATCTTCATTGGTAATTTCTGGTAATTCTGGTGATAATATCTGATCAGATTTTGTGATATTCCCATTTAATGTACTTGTCATGATGCACCTTTTTCTTAGTATGAATTTATTGTAGGTTGGGTTGAATAAACCCAACTTAAATAATTGTGGAATGTTGGGTTTCGCTATGGCTCAACCCAAACTAGGTTAGTGTTTGTAATTGCTGTTGATTTAGATAGAAATAATGTCCTTTTTTAGCCATTAATTCTTCATGAGTACCACTTTCAATTAACACACCTCTATCTAGTACCAAAATTAAATCAGCATTTCGCACGGTAGAAAGACGATGGGCAATTATTAAAGTAGTTTTTCCTTTGAGAATTGTGTTAAAATTCTGTTGAATTATCCTTTCTGATTCAGTATCTAGGTGAGAAGTTGCCTCATCTAAAACCAATAATTTGGGATTGCCTAATAATGCTCTAGCAATGGCTATTCTCTGTCTTTGTCCACCAGATAATAAACCTCCACCTTCACCAATTTGGCTTTCATAACCCATTGGTAATTTTTTGATAAATTCATCAGCACCAGCCATTTTTGCTGCTGCAATTACTTCTGATAAAGGTATTCCTGGATGTCCTAAACTGATATTTTCTCGAATTGTCCCACCAAATAAAAATGTGTCTTGGTCAACTACGCCAATTTGTTGTCGAAAAGAACGCAAGGAAAGACTGGTAATATCTTGTCCGTCAATCAAAACTTTACCATCTGTAGAAGGATATAAGCCGACAAGTAATTTAGAAATGGTGGTTTTTCCTGAACCACTGCGTCCCACTAAGGCTACCATTTGTCCGGGTTTGATTTCAAAACTGAGGTTTTCTAATATATTAATATCGCTTTCTGGATGATAGCGAAATGTGACGTTTTCAAAGCGAATATGCCCCTGAATTGGTGGTAAATTCTGCCGTGATTGATTTTGTAAGTCTTCTTCTGGTTCTGTGTCTAAAACATCGTTAATTCTTTCTACTGCAATCACAACTTCCTGCAATTCATTCCATAGGACAATTAACCGTTGGAAGGGATTAATAATATTACCCAGCAGCATATTAAATGCTACTAGTTGTCCCACTGTTAACTGATTATGAATTACTAAATATGCCCCAAACCATAATAAGGCTGTGGTAGCTATCGCTTCAATTGTGTTACTAAAAATTTGTAAACGATTGCCGATAACTTGCCCGGAAAAGTTGGTTTTTATCTCTTTATTTAATAACTCTTCCCAATGCCATCTTACTGTTTGTTCTACTGCTGTGGCTTTGACTGTTCGCACACCAGTTAAAGCTTCTATTAGGTAACTACTTTCTTGGTTAACTGCATTGAATATTTCTCTGGAAATCCTTTGTAAAAAGGGTGTGGCAATTAATGCTAATAAGGCAAAGGGTGGGACAATTATTAAAGCTAATAATGCCATTTTCCAACTGTACCAAAACATCAAGCCTACATAGATAAAGACAGTGAATAAATCTAGGAGAATTGATAATGCTTCACCAGATAAAAAGCGTTGAATTTTGCGGTTTTCCTGCACACGAGAAATAATATCCCCCACATAACGAGTCTCAAAAAAACTCAGGGGTAAACGCAAGGTATGACGAATAAAACCGACAATTAATGCTAAGTCTATCCGATTGGCTGTATGATCTAAAAGATATTGCCTTAAACCGGTCATAGCCACCCGAAAAAGGCTAAAAATCAACAATCCTATTCCTACTGCTGTCAGGGTCAGTTCTGACCGTTGCACCACTACCCGATCTAAAATTAATTGGGTAAATAGGGGGGTAATTAAGCCAAATATCTGGATAAATATGGAAGCGATAAATACTTCCAACATGACTAAAGAATGAGGTTTTATTAACTCGAAAAACTGCCAAAAAGGTGTAGATGTCTCTTCCGTTTCTTTGAGCATTGCTGTCGGTTGTAACAACAATGTATAACTAGTCCAGTCGTTGTTAAATTCCTCATGGGTGAGGGTGCGTTGACCAATAGCGGGGTCCGCCACAATTACATACTTAGATGTAATTTTGTAGACAACTATGTAATGTTTGCCTTCCCAGTGAACAATGGCGGGTAATTTTTCCTTTGCTAACCGCTTTAAGCTAACTTTGACAGGTCTAGTCGCAAAACCTAGACTTTCTGCTGCTGTTAATAACCCTCGTAAGGATGCACCATTGCGGTCTACATTAGTAATATCACGCAAGCGATTTACACTAAAACGTTTCCCCCAATACTGGGACACCATGACTAGACAAGCTACCCCGCAGTCAGAACCACTCTGTTGGGCAAAGAATGGATAGCGTCCCATCACCCTTTGCCATAAATGCCCCACCCGTTGTCTGGGACTGGGAAAATAGGCTTTATTAATTTTTGATTGTGAGGTTGAATAGGGGGTTGAATCTGAATTGTAGTTCTCTGGAGAGCTTGGTTCTATGGGTGTATAATCTGTGTTTCTCAAAAGTGAGTATGCTTTCTGCCATAAATGTTCTCGAATTTGGGGATACTTGGCTATTAATGGCAATAGTAACCTTTCTGGCAAGAAGCATAACTGTAAATTCATTGAAGCTCTGGCTGCATAAGGCTCAAATTCAGATTCGGGAAACAAGGTAAATTCACCAAAGGATTCTCCAGATTCTAGGGTAGTAATTAATTCGTCGTTATCATCTAATAGTCTGACTTTGCCCGTAATGATAATGTAAATGCCCGGTTCAACATTCTTTCCTGTCCAGAATTTGCCGACTTTAGGGTTGATAGGTTGAAGTTCAGGAAGATAGTGATAAAATTCTTCTGCGGTTAGTGAATACCCCAATGTATTGTTGATTTGTTGCAGAGATACTGAGATATTGTGAGCCATAAATGTCTGAATCTTTTACTGCTTTGTGAAAATTAATAAGTATAATTTCGGAGGAATCGGCGGTATTTACTTTTTTAAGGTCAGTAATGGCTATTTTGGGTTCTGCGGCTGATTTTGAGCTATTTTGTCCATCATGACTGGATTTCTGTCGAGTGGATAAGCCCATTTGTTTGAGAAGTCGCTTAAAGGTGCGCTCTTTCACTTCAAAGCCAAATTCTTCGTATAGACGTTTCTGCAACCAATTTAATGTCCAGTGTTGAGAAACATAACCATAATCACGAGGATTACTGTAAAATAATTCTTTTAATCGTTGCAAGTATTCATTACTAACTAATTTGGGGCGACCAATCGGATAATCTTGCCATTGATGCGCCATTCCCTGACGAGCTATGTGTATCCAACGTCTAGCGGTGGCGGGACAACACCCCAAAATTTGACAAATTTCTGTTTGAGTTCTCCCTTGATCTGCCAACAACATGATTTCAATCCGTTGTCGGTAGGACTCAGAGCAATCTTCTTGTATTTTTTTTTGCAGCAGTTGGCGCTGGAACGGTGTTAAAAAATTACCCCTATCAGCTTGTTTAAATTTAATGTCATACATAATGCACCCATGTAAAAATGATTGATAGTGCTAGGAGCTAAACATCAGTATTTATTCTAATCTTGACCCCATACAGGTTTGTCATAAGTGTTCAATCCTGCAATAAAACTTTACAATCTTTGCGCTTTACCCAGGTAAAATCCATTATCTATTAGACTTCTCCAAAAGAGAAATTATGGAACTTATTTATGGGGGCTGGTCGAAGCATTTGGGATATCTAGATGTCTGATTTTTCCGTCAAATTATCGCCCAAATGCTTCGCCCCTACAACATATTACAAATTAATACATTCTATTTTGGAGAGGTCTATTGAGAATAGAGTTATTAATTGCTCAAATTTGGTATCACCATCAAAATCTTAACATTCAACACTTCTGCAAGTTTGTATATCATTTTAGACGTAAGGAAACTGATACCTGATGTAGATGTAGCCATTACTAAATAGTGGCAGACTAGCTGTGCAACAAAATACAGGTATGCGTATAGTTTAAACTATTGTTGACTGAGTATAAAAAACGGCAACCTATTTTTATCTACTGAATACTGCTCTTGCTGAACTCTGGGAAAAGAGATTTTGAGTGGAAATGTGCGATCGCTTCCAAGAACACCCAGCATTTGAGAAAATGGGAACGGAAAAATGGTTAGCAGAAAACCCGCTTCCTGTGGCTACAGAAAGGGAAATTGCTACACAAAATAAAGGTGAACCTGTGTATCGGGCAATGTTTGTAAAGCATTAAATTTCAATTTTAATTACAGGTAAAGTAACTGTGAAAGTTGTTCCCACATCAATTTGACTTTCAAATGCAATCTCACCACCATGCGCTTCCACACATTTTTTCACAATTGCTAAACCCATACCTGTACCGGAAATACCGCTGACATTTTCACCACGATGAAAGGGAATAAATAGTTGATTTTGATCTTTTGTAGAAATACCAATTCCCCAATCTTGAATTTTGAAGGTTGCTGTTTTTTCTTGTCTGGTTAATTCAAATTTGACTTTGCTATCAGGGTAGGAATATTTAATAGCATTACTGAGGATATTTCCTAAAATATGCCTTAATAAATTTTCATCCCAAAGAGTTGAGCTAAAGTCACCAGAACTGGTAAATTCTATAGTTACTCGTTTCTCTAAAGCAGTTAAATGAGTATCTTCTAATATTTGATGACAAAAAGCTTCTAAATTTAAAGGATAAAGTTGACATTGTAATTTGCCAGAATCAGCTTTACCAATAAAGGAAACTTCATCCAATAATTGTGCCATGTTTTTAATTGCGGAGCGAATCATTTTTAAATGATTTAATTTCTTTTCTTGGGTTAATTTTTCATCGTTGTTTTGTAGCAATCCCGCAGCTAAAAGTATCGTATTTAAAGGATTACGAATGTCATGGGAAAGCATAGAAACAAATTCAGTTTTAAACTGATATAGTTCCTGGGCTTTTTCCAGTTCAGCAGTTCTTTCTTCAACTGTGATTTCTAATGTTTGATTGACTGTGCGTAATTGTTCTAAAACTTGTTTTCTGGCGATCGCATACTGAACTGAACGCACTAAAACATCTGGCTTTACTTGTCTTTTGACTAAATAATCTTGCGCTCCCTGTCTCACAGCTTCTATTGCTAATTCTTCATCATTGATATTAGTAAGAACAACAATAGGTGTGCTGGGTGCTTGACTTATTAGTAAGGGGAGGGATGATAATCCTTGACTATCAGGTAAGGTTAAATCTAACAAAATTACGTCATAGTTTTGTTGGCTTAATTCATGAAATGCATCTCGTAATCTTTGAACATGAACTAAACTAAACTCTTTTGATGGGGATTGCTTCAAAAACTCTTGTAACAACCTAGCTTCCGCCAAGTTGTCTTCAATTAACAAGATTTTTACCAAGCAAGTTGCAGTCATTATTTTCCAGGAGTCAGGAGTTCAGGAGTCAGGAGTCAGGAGTCGTAAGGGCGAAGCATTCGGGCGATAAATTATCAATTTTTATCACAGGTTATTTTCCTGTAAGGGCGAAGCATTCGGGCGATAAATTATCAATTTTTATTACAGGTTATTTTCCTGTAAGGGCGAAGCATTCGGGCGATAAATTATCAATTTTTATCACAGGTTATTTTCCTGTAAGGGCGAAGCATTCGGGCGATAAATTATCAATTTTTATCACAGGTTATTTTCCGAATGCTTCGCCCCTACTTCGCCCCTACTTCGCCCGTACAGGAGGTAGGAGGCAGAAGTTTTTGAATTACAAATTATGAATTATCAATTTATTTTTACCCAGTCACCAGTCACCAATCACCAATCACCAATCACCAATATTATTCTGTGGGTAAAGTGGCGGTAGCAAACCAAAATTCCTCAATACCTTTGACAATTTGAAATAATTGGGCGAGGTTGCGAGATTTGGTGATGTAACAGTTTACGTGCAAGTCGTAGCTGTGGTAAATGTCATCTTCGTTTTTGGAAGTTGTTAACACTACCACAGGAATGCGTTTTAATTTGGGGTCAGATTTAATTTCTGCTAATACTTCTCGTCCATCTTTTCTGGGTAAATTTAAATCAAGAAGAATCAGATCGGGGCGTATGGCATCGGCATATTCACCTTCTTGACGCAGATAGGCCATTGCGTCTATTCCATCCCTAACTGTTACTACTTCATGGGGTAGTGAACTGGTTTTTAATGCTTCTTGGATGAGGCGAATGTCGGCTTTGTTATCCTCAACTAAAAAGATTATTTTGTGTATTTCTTCCGTTTCTACGCTCACGATCACGTCCTCCTGCTGGAATGGTAAAGTAGAAGGTTGCACCTTGTCCGAGTTGTGACTCTACCCAAATTCGTCCCCGATGACATTCAATGATTTTTTTACAAATTGCTAAACCCATACCAGTACCGGGGTATTCATCCCTGGTGTGGAGACGTTGAAAGATGACAAAAATGCGATCGCTAAATTGCGGATCTATGCCTATTCCATTATCGCGTACTGAGAATAACCATTCATCTTCTAATCTTTCTGCACCTATATGAATTTCCGGTGGTTCGTGACTGCGGAATTTAATCGCGTTACCGATCAAGTTTAAAAACAATTGCATTATTTGTGTACTATCAGCCATGACAGTGGGTAACGGATCATGGGTAATGGTTGCGCCGGTTTCGGAAATGCGTTTGCGGAGGTTACTTAATGCTTTTTCTAAGGCTGTTTCTACTTCTGTAACTTGAAATGCGATCGCTTGAGTATCAACTTTAGAATATGCTAATATATCATCAATCAAGGTTTGCATTAAGCTGACTCCCTCGACTGCAAAATTGATAAATTCTTTTGCATCTTCATCCAGAGCAGCTTCATAGCGCATTTCTAATAATTGCACATAATTGGCTACTTGATTCAATGGTTCTTGTAAATCATGGGAAGCAACATAGGCAAATTTTTTCAATTCCGCATTTGATCTTTCTAAATCATGCGCTAGTTGTGCTAATTCATCAGCTTGACGTAATACAATATTTACTATTGCTTTCCGCAATTCTAAAGCTGCTTTGATTTCTACATATTGCCAAAGTAAAGATGTTAATCTAACTGTTTCTTTCCACAGTTCAAATGATTTCCGAGGACATAAACGTAAATTCCCCTGAGTTTGATTAACTTCATAAGCTTTATTAGGATCTCCACCCCAATTAACAGTTTGAATCACCTCCGGTCTAAACCATAATACATAATTCCTTTGAGAAATAGGAATAGCTAATAAACCACTAGCGACATTTTTAAAACTAATCGCATCTGGGTAAATATTAGCCAAAGAATCCGTATAAAAGACTTCATCTTCTATATTATTCTTTAACCATTCTACTAAAAAATTCAGTTCTTCTTCTCTGGGAGTTTCACCAATCAGGGTGTAATTTCCCCCAAAACAAACTGCTGCTCCTGTGGCACTGGTTAAGTCTAAAAGATTCGGCTGGTTTTTCACCAAGCCATCAATAAAGTTATCTTCTTGGGACATATATTCAACTAAAAGTGATTGAATATAGGTCAAATTCATGCGATAATCATAATCTTCTGTTTCTTCTCTAGCGGAAATTTCAGAAAATATCACTCTCCCTAAAAATTCGCAAGCTTTCCGCAATTCATAGGAAACATATTTGGGTGTTTTATGATGACAAGCAATCAATCCCCAAAGTTTTTGATCTTTAATCAAAGAGATTGTCAAAGAAGCACCAACCCCCATATTATGTAAATATTCTATATGACAAGGTGCGGGACTTCTGAGAATAGAGTTAGTTAAATCAACTGGACGATTTGTAACAGGATTATCAACAGGAAAAATTATCACCGGTTCTATATTAGTATCGGGAATTAACCTGATAGAATTATCAATAAATAATTTTCTCGCTGGTTTGGGAATGTCTGATTCTGGATAATGTAAACCCAGGTAAGATTCTAACTCGTCTATTTTTTCTTCCGCAATAACTGAACCATGTCCATCATCATCGAATTTATATAGCATGACTCTATCAAATCCGGTGACTTTTCGCACTTCTTGAACAATGATTTGACAAAATTCTCTGAGGTTTTTTGTGTTTTCTAACCGATTTATGGATGCTCTAGCTAAATGATAAAAGCTTAAAAAGGGAATATTTTCTTGAGAAATTGCTGGTTCTAATTCTAGAATTAAAAAACCTTCAGAATTACGGTGAAATACAGCATCAAACACTGTGTATTCATCACCTTTTTTCTTAATCCAAAGTTTGGTAGGATTGATAAAATTTAGATTCTGATCTAATAACCCAGATTTAATTCTCTCAAACTGGAACGGATCGATTAAATCTTCTAATTTTTTCTGCACCATATTTTCGGGAGAAATGCCGAAAACATTTAAGGTATTATTACTAACTTGTAATACATTTAATTCTGGTTCTTCTAATATTAACAGAATACCATAGGGCTGAATTTGGCTAGAAAGATGAATTGGTGCTTCTTTCAAGCTCTTGATCTTAATATCTGAAACATTTTGTACTTGTAAGCTTTGTACTTGTAAGCTTTGTACTTGTAAGCTGATATCCATCACGATTCCCCTCTATTATCTAGGTGCATCAAGAGCAGAGTTAGCGATAGATGTTTTCACTTGTCAGGTTTATTAACCTACCCAGATGTAACTCTCTTAGCACTTTTCAATTTTCTGTTCAACTAACTTGCAGATGATTATGTAGCTAAGAAACTGAATGAGATGTTAAATTCTAATTTGCTGTTTTCAGACTTTGTGATTACTGCGTTAATTTTTTTTCTGCCTCTTATCATTTCTTGACTTTTTTGTCATTGGGTTTTTGTCATTGGGTAGATTTACCCTAATCTTTAACTGATTAAAGTTTAACAGGTAGTTATCCTAACTACAGATAATAAATGTGAAATGAAAGTGATTAAGTAACCACTTTTTATATAGATATATTAAGAAAATATCATAAGAAAATATCAAAGGTTTGATTCTGATTCCATTGAAAATCTTTCCAGATCCGCGACTTCTAAACATTGATCATATTTGATTGAAAGTATCAAAATAAGAAGTTGGGGATCGTGTGCTATGGAAAATCTTTTTAGATCCCCGTTTAATTTTTATTAGGACTTACGCAAGATGTCACTGAAAACCTTATTCTTGCGTAGGGGTAATTCATGAATTACCCCTACTTTCGTTCCCTTTTGCGTAAGTCCTGTTTATATCCAACTTCTAAACCACATCCGTAGGTGATAATCTTCCACAGAAAGAGGTAAACCTAAATAAATAGGTAGCCAAAAAACAAAAGCAACTATAATAGTGAAGGTGATTGTTAGACCAAGTATACGCATTCCTCTATAATAACTGCGAAGACATTGATCAACAAACCAAGCAAGTGCAATAAATGTAAATATCACTGCACTCATATAATGGTAGATAAACACACAGCGATTTACCTTTACCCAAGGTAATAAATTAGCAGCGTAATTGATAACAATATATAAAGCAATCCAAGTATCAACGCCTAGATTTTTAGGAATAAATAATCGTTTTTGCTGTATTCCCGGTAGTAAGATTTTTACAAATAACATTCCTACTAAAAATATAATTGTCGCTAAACCAAACCACCATAAAAAAGGATTACCCATTGCATGAACATCATAAACCACTTTCCCCGCACCAGGAGGTAAGGGTGGTCCAAATACAGGAATGGGATCTTGAAAACTTTGAGTGATTTGATAATAATAAGCCATTGGGCGAGTCATTAATGGCCATTTGTACCATGCAGCACAGTAGGGATGTACACTAGAATCATTACCACCTAACTGAAGATGAAACTGTAAAATTTGTTTATGAACTTCTATAAATCCATAACTTGTGTCTAGCTGGAGATGAGGAATCCAAATTAAACTGTACATTAATATAGGGATAATTCCGAGAAAAAATCCCATTTGTAAAATATTGATTTGCGTAATTTTTTGCAGTGGTATTTGTGGGGTATTTTCTTGATTTTTAATTTGATTATGATTGGCTGAAAAGGAGTTGCGTAAATAAGAAAATAAAGGTGATCGTGGTGAAGGTGCTAAAGATTGCAACCAACGAATTATCCAAGCTGCTATCCACATTCCATAAGCACCAGCAAGAAACCATAAACCGTTCCATTTTGTCCCAATGGAAGCACCAAAACTAATTCCAGCTATGAATAAAGCAAACCAACGTTGTTTATTTTGTTTCTCCAAAGCTAATAATAAAAACCAGTGTCCGATTAATCCAAAAATCACTATATAGATATTACTTAAAGCATAGCGAGATTCTACCAAAAATAAACCATCCAAAGCTGTAAATAAACCTGCTAATAAAGCGAAACCACGACGATAACTTAATTGATAAGTGAGGAAAATAACTATTAAGGGAATTAATGAACCTGTAAAAGCATTTGCCCACCGATAACTCCAAGGAGATAATAAAGAACCTGTTGCACCGTTGACAGGATTTTGCCAAAAGGGAATATGATTACCAATCCAAATTCCTAAACCAATGATATATTGACTCAGGGGAGGATGGGCATTAAAAAAGGGAGTGTTGGTAAGATAATTATTACCAAATTGGGCAAAATAAACCTCATCAAATACGAGGGTATTAAATCTTCCTAATCCCCAAAATCGTAAGATCAATGATAGGATAAATATTGCTGTTGTACAGATTCTAAACCATTTTTTAGTCATTGGTGATTGGTGATTGGTGACTGGGCAATACTGTTAAATGTTAACTATCATCTATGTCCTAAATTTTATCGAAATAATCGGGTCTAAAACCGGACTTGATGCCGCTACGCTAACGCATTTTAAGGCGAAAATTTGTTGGTGTAAATACCAACCCATCCACAAGACAGGGGAAGCGATCGCTCAATTGAACTTTTGATTGAACTTTTGATTGAACTGTTGCAATAAATTCAGTCTCCATCCACCCTGGGCATTAGTACCATCATAGATGACACAAACACCTTGAGTTTCACACTTTGCCACTGCTAACATAGTCTGTAAAACCGAATCAGGATTCAAACTAATAGTATCAATTCCGACAATATTGAGATCACCTTCTTGCTGTCCTGCAAAACTCGCATCAGGTAAGTCTTCCGCAGTGGAGCTAGAACAGACTGCAACATCTGTAGCTGCGTTGTATTCTTGACAAAGAATTTGGTATGCAGTGGCGATCGCATCTCGCAGATCCTTGGGAAAAGGGAATATCACCAATACCATGAGGTTATCGGGGTGATTATAATACTCTAGTCAAGAAAAATGAACAATTATTAGAGATAATAACTGTACATAAAACAGCGGATAGATGCACCATGTCACAATTAGAAAAATTCTTGAAAATGGCAGAAGATGAACTAACCGAGTACAGCACTGATGCCAGGAAGATAGAAAAACTACGCAGGAAGATAAGTTTATCCTTATCACTAGTACAACAACGGCAAATGAAATCGGAATTATTAGCTACAATGCAATCTAGTAAAATTGCAGAAATAGTAGAGGAACAAAGACAAGCCGCAGCCTTACCATTTTGGGGTATTGCTGGCTTGGGTTTATTATTAGGAATTTCTCTGAATCAACCTATCGGTTTATTAGCAGCCATAGTGGGGACTGTAGCAGCTTTTAGAATCCAAAAATGGGGTTGGCAGTTACAAGCAAAACGTCTATTGTTACGCACCTTGGAAGATATAGAGGAACGTATTACTCAACCGAGTAAATAAGGTTACATAGGTTTGTGTATGAATGAAACTCAAAAATCAGAGTCAGAAACCTGATCTATACGGAAAAAACAGTAATCAGGAAAAGTGGCGACTGGTTTTTGGTATCCTTTACTGATTACATAGATTACCAAAACACTAGATAAAATCTAGACAAGGCTTATGTCCTTGCTAAACTAACAATTGTTACTTTGAGACAACGGTTATTACTAAAAGAGTATTGATGGAGCTATTATGACCAAGTATGATAAAATATTTCATTCAAAAAAAATCTCACAAGAATCATTGAGTCCAGAAGAAGCGGTAGCAGCTATAGGTGTAATTACCGGAATAGTTGATTCTTCCATTGAAGACTTAGATGCAGAAAGTTTAGCAGGTATTCTCTGGGAATTTGAGGTTTTTAATGAATACTCAGCCGAGGAAATGCTAGAAATAGTTGATAGACTGGTAGCGATTGCCCAAGATGAAGGACTAGGGGCATTATTTAACACCGCCAACGCCAGCCTCGTAGATGAAATAGTATTAGATGCCTTTGCTGCTGGGGTGGTAATGCTTTTAGACGACGAAACCCTAACTATTCCCACACCAAAACAGCCGTACATCAAACAACTACAACAAGCCTTAGAACTAGAAGA
>NZ_BJCE01000112.1:0-17802 GCF_005402885.1 Sphaerospermopsis reniformis | reverse complement strand
AGTAATATTCTCTATTTTTTGGCAGATAAAGTTAAAATCAAACAGAAAAATTAGGTAAATAAAATTTTTCTGGTTGGGATTTTTCAAAAATATCAATTATCTGGGTCACATCTGCGGAATGTGGGTTGCAAACGCAAAGTTCGTAGTAAGGAATAAATTCCTTACTTGAGGACTGAAGTCCTCACTACGGAACTTAATCTACTTTTGAATTATTTTCTTCCTCTGCGTCTTTGCGTCTTTGCGTGAGATATAAAAGATGTTGGGTTTCCTCCCGTCAACCCAACGTACTGAGATATAATATCTAATATTCAACAGGTAAGAATCATGACTTCTGTAACCTTACAAATCCCACAATCATTAAAATTCACAGATGATGAATTTGTAGAAATAGTTGCAGCTAACAAAGATTTACGTTTAGAATTATCACATCAAGGGGAATTAATTGTTATGTCACCAACCGGAGGAGAAACAGGAGAAAGAAACTTAGAATTAACTGGACAAGTTTGGTTTTGGAACAGAACACATAAATTAGGAAAAGCATTTGATTCTTCCACAGGTTTTAAATTACCTCTTGGTGGTACTCGTTCCCCTGATGTATCTTGGATAAAAATAGAAAGATGGAATGCACTGACACCAGAACAAAGAAAAAAGTTTTTACCTTTATGTCCTGATTTTGTGATTGAATTAGTTTCTGAAAGTGACGATTTAGCTGATACCCAAGCCAAAATGCGGGAATATATTAATAATGGATTGCGTTTAGGTTGGTTGTTAAATCCTAAAGATAAACAAGTAGAAATATATCGTCAAAATCAAGCAGTAGAAATATTAGAAAATCCTCAAAGTTTATCTGGGGAAGATGTGTTACCAGGTTTTATTTTAGATTTACAACCCATTTTTTAAACGCAAAGTTCGTAGTAAGGAATAAATTCCTTACTTGAGGACTGAAGTCCTCACTACGGAACTTAATCTACTTTTGAATTATTTTCTTCCTCTGCGTTCTCTGCGTCTTTGCGTGAGATAAAAAAGATGTTGGGTTTCCTTTCGTCAACCCAACCTACTATTAAGGGACTTCAATGGGAATCAAAGAATTTTCCGGTAAATAACTGTGATAACAACCATCATCAGCTAATACTAAAACCAACCTTACAGGATAGTCAGGAGGAACTTGCAAATCTGCCCAAGGTACTGCTATCTCTAAACAAGAGTTTAACGCAACTTGGGCGCGAGTTGCGCGGGGATGCCATTGATAATGTTCTGCTGCTTCTCGAAAATAAATTGTTTGGGAAATTAGGTTAATTTCTAAATGATGGTGAAAGAAATAATTAACCGGTGCAAGATCAGGAACTTCTGCTAAAGGTGCAGGACTATTGATCATTGGTCTATCGGGATAATACCACAATAAATTTAATTCTTTGGGTAGTTCTTTTCCTGGTGTGACACCGCTTTTAAAGTCTACTCGCACATAGAAATTTAGGTGATCAACACCGTAAAAAATGCGTTGTACTAAACTACTTTGGTGCATTGTTCCCCGTGAACCACCTACTTCTATTCTGCCGGCTTTATCCCAGTCTTGTTCATCCCCTTTACCGTCAATTATGGGATGAATAAAACTTTCTGGACGATGATCTAATTTGGCTTCGTGGACTTCTAATGGTTGGGTTAAATAGGCTGGTATGGGTTCATTTAATGCTTTATAAATGCCATATAAATGTTCTCTAAATAGTTGATCAAATATGGCATCTTGATTTGATGAATGTCCTTCTCCAAACCACCAAAACCAATCTGAACCTTCAGCAGCATATAATGCTTCCCACGCTGCGGGGTTATTTTCTTCGGTTGCTTCGGGATGTTTTGCTAAGGTTTCTCTTGCATGGGTTAAATAGTCCCAAGCGCGGTTTTTTACAGGATCACCGATCCAAGTTGTAAAACTGCCATCTACCCATGAACCGCTATGTAATTTTTCACCGGGAATAGTTGCTGTAGCGGGGTATTTTTCGAGAAATTCGGAAACAGTAACCAGTTTGATATTTTCTTGATTACTCAGGTTTTCATACAATGTTTCTAGGAAAATTTTACCATCTTGGGGATAAAATTCCCAGCAATTTTCCCCATCCAAAGCAATGGTAACTAACCAAGGTTGTGAAGTTGGGTTTTCTCTTTGTTTTCTAGCGATCGCCTGTAAATGTCCTACTAAGTCTGCAACCCCCTGTTTTGGCTGCATTGCACCATAAGTAAAACCCACTAAATCTGATAATCTATGATCCCGGAATACAATGGAAACCTCACCTGCGGGAGTTTGCAAACGATAGGGACGGTATAATAATTCTGGTTGTTGTAAATTTCCCGCCCCATCCCGATGAAAGAAATGTTGCAATGTCCAACCTAAAACCGCTTCATCTGAGCAAATCCACTTAAACCCCTGTTTAATAATATACGGTAAAATTTCTGGGCTGACGGACTGTTCTGAAGGCCATAAACCTCTGGGTGCTTGTTCAAACCTATCTTTATATAAATCCCAGGCTTTTTGTAAATGGCGGGGAATATCTTCCGCCCACTGGAAACGCTGGTTAGGTAATGTCATTTGTGGCACTGCCACCCGTCCAGAGTTGGTATCAGCTAACAGGGGTAAAATGGGGTGAGTGTAGGGGGTGGTGGTAACTTCTAACTGGCCAGTTTCCTGCATTTTCCGGTGTTGGGGAATAATGCGACTGAGGATTTGTTTTTGTTTAGAATAGATCCGTTGGCGATCGCCTAAAGTAAAATTACGTCCTTGTTTTAACCAAACTGCAATTTCTGGATCATCCCAAAATAAAGGATCAATCCACGCTAAATTATGCCAAGCTAATAAATCACTATAATCTACAGCTTGCCAATTTGCTAAACACCAACCTTGACCCTTTTCCTGTCTTTGATAATACAATTGGGCATAACGGGGATGGGGGTCAATTAAAGTATGATGGTTAGCATCAAAAAAATGTTGAACAATAAACTCTTTTTGTTCTGTGGTTAACTGTTCCACAGGTGTTAAACTGGCAGTTAAATAAGGGTCAAAAGCATTTCCCGCAATATAATCTTCTAACTGTAAAATCAAAGACGGTACTAAATTCACCGTTTGATGTAATTTCGGGTATTTTTCCAGCAATAATATTAAATCTAGATAATCCTTAGTACCATGTAACCTCACCCAAGGTAAGCGATACTGCTGACTGACAGGAGACTTGTACAATGGTTGATGTTGGTGCCAAATAAACGCGACGTAAAGGGGATGAGACATGATCAATAATATGCTTTTCAGGATTTACTAATAATTTTCAATTATCAATAATGGTAATGGGTAATTGGTGATAGTTGATAGTTGATAGTTGATAGGGAAACATAAAGATTGATTACCCACTCACCAATCACCAGTCACCAGTCACCAATCACCAATCACCAACCACCAGTCATCTATCCTTAGATGACTTGTTCAATTTCTGCAATTTCGGGAATCATTTCTTTGAGACGGCGTTCAATACCCATTCTCAAAGTCATTTGTGAACTAGGACAAGAACCGCAAGCACCTTGTAAACGCAGTTTCACTACTGGTCCATCGAGTTCTACCAGTTCCACATTACCCCCATCAGACATTAGATAAGGGCGCATTTCATCTAAGACAGTTTCAACGTTTTCAAGTGTCAATTCCATAGTTTTAGACCTGTTCAGTTAAGGACGGCTTTGAAAGTGGGATTTGCAGATTATCCACCCATTTCCCAAAATATAACAGGACTTCGGGATCATCTGCTATCCCTTCTAAAATCAGCTTTAAAAAGCCAATCATGCCATTTAAAGGTGTATGAATTTCGTGGGATACATTAGCGAGAAATTCGCTTTTTAACCGGGATGCTTCCTCAGCGTTTTGTCTTGCGTATTCTAGTTCTTTGTATAGGGTAGCATGAGCGATCGCTGTACCCAGTTGATCTGCCAACTCCTTAATTAATTCTATTTCCGTTTCTGTTATTAATATTTCTTCACTGCTTAAACTTAACCCAACTAAACCATTTGCTTGGTCTTGATAGTTAGTAGCAAAAAGTAAAAATCTGTGCTGCTGAGAATTTGTTTGAATAGGCATCTCTATGACCATCGGTTCTAGAGTTGCCAAAGCTTGAGCAAAAGCAGGTTCAGAAGATATCTCTATTTCTGAGCCTAAAATGGGCTTGAATGCTGGTTGGTGATATTCTGCGATTACCCTAACTTTTGAATCTCCTGGCTGATAAGGAAAGAAAATACAACGCTCCAGTTTGAGAGTTTGTCCTAAACTGTCAACTGTTTGCTGCCAAATAACATCTATATCCAGTGTCCACCAGATATTTCTGGTGATTTGGTTTAATAGTTTTTGGTATTGCACCAATAACTGTGGCACTTTCCGAGAATGCAAAAATAACTCAAGCTGTGAAGGCGTTTTTGCTGCC
This sequence comes from Sphaerospermopsis reniformis, assembly GCF_005402885.1. Lineage (NCBI taxonomy): Bacteria > Bacillati > Cyanobacteriota > Cyanophyceae > Nostocales > Aphanizomenonaceae > Sphaerospermopsis > Sphaerospermopsis reniformis. The sequence goes on along the minus strand of NZ_BJCE01000112.1, from coordinate 13,354 downwards.
TGATTCACTTCTTTACCATGGACTGGAGATGGTAATAGCCTACCCATAACCAAAACTGTGGTTGCGGCTTCACCCAGTTGCGGCATAATTGGAGTAATTGTCAACTCCAACTCTAATAAATATTGACTGCATTTAAACCAACATTGAACTCTCTCTGGGACTAAAGTTGTTAAAATCCTTTGCAAGCCTTCCAAATAGGCAACTTTATCTACTGGGGTAAAGATTTCATTTTCATTAAGCGCATCAACTATTCTCTCAGTCATTAAATCCAGGAGTTCGCTGTACTGCCAATCAAATGTCAGATAACGCCCAGTACCATCTTGGATATATACCAACTCAGATGCAAGAGTTAGTAATAAGCCATCTGTACTGCGGTTAGTAGATTCCAGGTTCTGAGAAAATAGCTTTGGCAATGGGTTATTCGCAGTAATAGTCATTTATCGAGTTGGATAGACAATTTGCTTTCCACCGTGGTTGTACTAAAGCTGCTTAAATTTTGGCATAAAGTTTTACAGCTTTCATACTTTTGACTGTATATTTTTGACTTTTCTGGAATCTGGAGCGTTAAGTTTTACATTTTGTATCATTGGGGACTGGTGACTGGTGATTGGTGACTGGTGATTGGGAAAAATACAAATAACTTCCCCCTGCTCGCTGCTCCCCTGCTTCTTCCCCAGTCCCCAGTCCCCAAATTTCAATCATTCCATTCTCCTCTAGGGGGAATAGGTGTGCGTATTGGTGTGCGAGTTAGTTCATCATCTCTCGGTATGTCGCCGCGTAACCATTGGCGGATGGCGACTTCTATCACCTTACTGGGGTCATTGGTAAGATGCTGAATTTGGGCTATTAATTCAGAGTCTAGGCGAACAGCAATTTCTACCTTGTCTGTATGGATTTTTTCCCCGTTGGTGGGGTTTTCTTGCGTATTCATAGGTTTACGGTTTCCCAAAAAATTACCAAACTTAGATGATTCAGTTTTTAGGTGGCAGTTTTCATATACAGTGTCATCATATCTTGAAAATTAATTCACCTGCCTGGGGAATGGAAAGTGGCAGGGGGAGCAGGGAGAGCAGGGGGAGGTAAATAACCCAGTCACCAGTCACCAGTCACCAGTCACCAATCACCAATTACCCATTACCCATTACCCAATAAAGCATTAAAATACATGAAGTAAATAGATTTAACTTTTGATTGCTGCTAAAGCAAAGATGGTATATGACTGACGTTCCCGCAGTTCGCATTCGCAATTTCTGTATTATTGCTCATATTGATCACGGTAAATCTACTTTAGCCGATCGCTTACTCCAAGCTACTGGCACTGTAGACGACCGACAAATGAAGGAGCAGTTTCTCGATAACATGGATCTGGAACGGGAGCGCGGCATTACAATTAAGCTGCAAGCTGCCCGGATGAATTACACAGCTAAGGATGGTCAGCAGTACGTTTTAAACTTAATTGATACTCCTGGTCACGTTGACTTTTCCTATGAGGTTTCCCGTTCTCTGGCTGCTTGTGAGGGTGCTTTATTGGTTGTGGATGCCTCCCAAGGGGTAGAAGCCCAAACTTTAGCAAATGTGTATTTAGCACTAGAGCATAATTTGGAAATTATTCCAGTTTTAAATAAAATTGATTTACCAGGAGCAGAACCAGATAGAGTAGTTAGTGAAATTGAAGAAATTATTGGTTTAGATTGCAGTGGGGCAATTTTAGCTTCTGCTAAAGAGGGAATCGGTATTCCTGAGATTTTAGAGACGATTGTAGAACGTGTACCCCCAGCAGCTAATACGGTTGATCAACCTTTAAGGGCGCTGATTTTTGATAGTTACTACGATAGCTACCGGGGAGTAATTGTTTATTTCCGGGTGATGGATGGGACTGTGAAGAAGGGCGATCGCATCTATTTGATGGCATCGGGTAAGGAATATGAAATTGATGAGTTAGGTGTCCTTTCTCCCACCCAAAAACAAGTTGAAGAACTCCATGCAGGAGAAGTAGGTTATTTAGCCGCCTCTATTAAAGCTGTGGCTGATGCACGGGTGGGCGATACTATCACCTTATCTAAGGCTAAAGCCACAGAACCTTTACCCGGTTACACAGAGGCTAACCCAATGGTATTTTGTGGGATGTTCCCCATAGATGCAGATCAATTTGAAGACTTGCGGGAAGCTTTGGAAAAACTGAGATTGAATGATGCGGCTTTGCAATATGAACCGGAAACTTCTAGCGCAATGGGGTTTGGTTTCCGTTGTGGGTTCTTGGGTTTGCTACACATGGAAATTGTCCAAGAACGGTTAGAGCGAGAGTATAACCTGGATTTAATTATTACAGCCCCATCTGTGGTTTATAAGGTGATCACTATCAAGGGTGAGGAACTGTATATTGATAATCCTAGCCATTTACCTGCGCCCAATGACCGGGAAAGAATAGAAGAACCTTATGTGCAGGTAGAAATGATTACTCCCGAAACCTACGTTGGTACTTTGATGGAGTTATCACAAAACCGCCGGGGTATTTTCAAAGATATGAAATATCTTACCCAGGGACGGACTACCCTAACTTATGAAATTCCTTTGGCGGAAGTTGTCACCGACTTTTTTGATCAAATGAAATCCCGTTCTCGTGGTTATGCGAGTATGGAATATCATCTGATTGGCTACCGGGAAAATCCGTTGGTGAAGTTGGATATTATGATCAATGGTGATCCCGTAGATTCTTTAGCGATGATCGTCCACCGGGATAAAGCTTATGGTGTGGGCAGATCAATGGCTGAAAAGCTCAAAGAACTGATCCCACGTCATCAATTCAAAGTTCCCATTCAAGCGTCTATTGGTAGTAAGGTGATTGCCAGTGAACATATTCCGGCTTTGCGGAAAGACGTTTTAGCTAAGTGCTACGGTGGTGACATCAGCCGGAAGAAGAAACTTTTGCAGAAACAAGCCAAGGGTAAAAAACGGATGAAAGCTGTGGGTACGGTGGATGTACCCCAGGAAGCGTTTATGGCTGTGTTGAAGTTAGATCAAAGTTAATGTATGAGGTGACAGGAGGCAGGAGTCAGGAGTCAGGAGGCAGGAGGCAGGGGAGGTAGAATAAATTTTTCTCGCTGTTCCCTGTTCCCTGTTCCCTGCCTCCACGAAAAATTCATGAATCAAATCGGATCACTATACCTCCCCAGTCCCCAGTCAACTAGATATTTGCAAATTTAAAGTTAACCTGGTTTTTTGATGAAATCGGGTTTTTTTGTAGAGATAAATTGCAAATCAATATGATAAGCTTTATCAAAAAACTATTTATTAAAAAAAACAACAATTTCACTAGGAATACTCGCAGTAATTGTCACACTTCGTATTTTGAGATCAAAGTAGTTTTTTCTATTCTTTCAAGTTTTGTAAATATCGGGGAGTTAAATCAATGAAGATACTGGTACTAAGTTGGGAATTTCCGCCAAGGTTAGTGGGAGGAATTGCCCGTCATGTAGGAGAATTATACCCGGAATTGGTAAAGTTAGGGCATGAGATTCACTTGATTACGCCAGAAGTAAAACAATCATCACTGTATGAAGTAGTTGAGGGTATTTATGTACATCGAGTACCAGTAGCCCATAGTCATGATTTTTTTCACTGGGTAGTAAATTTAAATGAGAGTATGGGACATCACGGTGGTAAATTGATGTTAGAGGAAAGACCATTTGATCTTATTCATGCCCATGATTGGTTAGTTGGAGATGCAGCGATCGCTCTCAAACATACTTTTAAAGTTCCTCTCATTGCTACCATTCACGCCACAGAATACGGACGTTATAACGGTATTTATAATGATACCCAACGCTATATTAGTGGCAAAGAAGAATTATTAGCTTATAACGCTTGGCGCATCATTGTTTGTACTGAATATATGCGGGGGGAAGTAGTCAGAGCATTAAATAGTCATGGTGATAAAATCGACGTGATTTTTAATGGGATTCGCCCAGAAAAAAAGCAACATTACCGAGATTTTCATGCTCAAGATTTTCGTCGCCAATTTGCCGCAGATCATGAAAAAATTGTTTATTACTTGGGCAGGATGACTTATGAAAAAGGTATACCTGTATTGCTTAATGCTGCTCCCAAGGTACTTTGGGAAATGGGCGGTTACGTTAAATTTGTGATAGTTGGTGGTGGTAATACTGACCATTTAAAACAGCAAGCCTGGGATTTAGGAATTTGGGATAAATGCTATTTTACTGGTTTTCTTTCTGATGACTACTTGGATAAATTTCAAACCTTAGCTGACTGTGCAGTTTTTCCCAGTCTTTATGAACCTTTTGGTATTGTAGCTTTAGAAAGTTTTGCTTCTAGAGTTCCGGTTGTGGTTTCAGATACGGGTGGTTTTCCGGAAGTAGTACAACATACGAAAACAGGAATTGTAACTAAAGTAAATAATCCAGATTCTTTAGCATGGGGAATTTTAGAAGTTTTGAAAAATCCAGGTTATCGACAATGGTTGATAGATAACGCTTATGAAGATTTAGAACGAAGATTTCGCTGGACACAATTAGCAAAAGAAACGGAAGCTGTATATGAGAAAGTGGTGAAAGAGCGATCGCAAGTTGATTGGTAATTAAACACAAAGTAAAACTGAGGTTTTCGCAGAGTAGTGGAGATAATATTAATTACTCTGCGTTTTTTGCCGTTAAAAAACAGTACAAAGGCTGTACGCTGGGAATTTACCCCTTGGGAATGCGAGAGTTAGAAATGATGGCTGTTTGCTTCACATTCCTGAGTATGACCAAGGCATTCCCAAATATAGGCAAGTGCTTGAGAAAAGCAAGAACTATGTTGTTGAAGATGGGAACCTTCCTCATATCCCACTTTACAGCAAACCTAAACCGCTACTTGGAAAAAATTAGCCGTGATGTTAGTCCACCGTTACCAAACCCCAATTATAGACCGAATTATAAAGTTCCTTTATTAGCTGGACCTGTACATAATTTGGGTGGGGGTGGTCCTGATGTGGATGATGCGATTCAATGGATGATAAATCAAGTCAGGGGAGGTGCTAACTCTAACAAAAAAGTTAATGTTGTTGTCATTCGTGCTGCTGGTAACGATGATTATAATCAGCTAATTTATAATATGAGAGGTGTGAATTATGTAGAGACTTTAATCATTAGAAATAAACAAGAAGCGAATAGGACAGATATTTTTGATAAAGTCAGAAATGCTGGAGTAATTTTCTTTGCTGGTGGTGATCAATGTGAATATATTCGCAACTGGAAAAACACGAAATTAGAAGCTGCCATCAAATCAGTTTATGATAAGGGTGGGGCTATTGGTGGCACAAGTGCAGGGGCAATGATTCAAAGTGAATTTGTTTATGATTCTTGCGCTTGTGAAGATAGTATTGAAACTAATGAAGCACTGGAAGACCCCTATAGGAATATTACATTTACCTATAACTTTTTCCAGTGGAAGTATTTGCGAAGAACGATTATTGACACCCATTTTGATGAACGCAAAAGAATGGGAAGAATTATGGTTTTTATTGCGCGACAAATTCAAGATGGTGTATCTAATACTGCGTTAGGAATAGCTATTAGCGAAGAAACATCTTTACTTGTAGATAAATATGGAATTGCAAAAGTTATGGGGAGGGGTTCAGTTTATTTTGTTCTTGGAGATCATTCCCCAGAAGTTTGTCAACCCGGAAAACCTCTCACATATTATGATTATAAAATTTGGCGATTTCCTAGAGGTGAAACTTTTGATTTAAATAATTTACCATCTAGAGGTTATTATCTCAGAAGTGTGAAACGGGGAAGATTTGATTCTGATCCTTATTAATGGATGTACAGATCCTCTTGTGGTGCGGGCATCTTGCCCGCTTTATTTTACATCTATAGTTTTTCTTGTTCCCATACTCTGTATGGGAATGAATAAAGCAAGACTCTGGCTTCCGTTTTATTGGAGTCAGAGACTGGGAACGAGAGAATAATTCACACTTTCGAGAAACTTCTTAAACTTTTCACGGTAGTAATTAAATGTTCGGCAACTTGATCTATTTCATAAACAGTATTAAATCTGCCAATTCCCAACCTTACGGAAGCATAAGCTAAATTTTCCGAATGTCCTAAAGCTGTTAAAACATAGGAAGGTGCAACATTATTGGAAGAACAAGCAGAACCAGAAGATATTGCAACAATTGGTTGTAAACCTAAAGAAAGTGCAGCACCATCCACACCTTCCACACTAATATTTAAATTTCCTGCTAACCTTTTTTCAGGATGTCCATTGAGATAAATTCCCTCCAAAGTTGATAACTGTTTCCACAGTCTTTCTCGCAATTCTATTAACCTTTGATTTTCTGTTTCTTGTTCTTTTAAAGCAATTTCCACAGCTTTACCAAAACCAACAATTTGCGGTGTATATAAAGTTCCAGAACGCATCCCTCTTTCATGTCCTCCCCCATGTTGTTGCGCTGCTAATTTTACTCTGGGGTTACGTCTGCGAACATATAAAGCACCAATACCTTTAGGACCATAAACTTTATGGGCAGTTAAAGACATTAAATCAATATTTAATGCTTGCACATCTAAAGGTATTTTACCAATAGCTTGTGCTGCATCTGTATGAAATATAATTTCCTTTTCTCGACAAATTTTACCGATTTCTGCTAAAGGTTGTAAAACACCAATTTCATTATTTGCAGCCATGACAGATACTAAAATTGTATCAGGACGCAAGGCTGTTTCTAATTGGTTTAAATCAATTAATCCATCTTTTTGGACTGGGAGAATTGTAATTTCAAAACCCATGTTTTGTAAATATTCACAAGGGTCTAAAACTGCTTTATGTTCCGTAGCGACGGTAACAATATGTTGACCTTTGGAAAAATATGCTTCTGCGACACCTTTAATAGCTAAATTATTCGCTTCTGTTGCACCACTGGTAAAGACAATTTCTTCTGGGTTAGCGTTAATAGCAGTGGCTAAAATTTCCCTGGTTTGTTTAACTGCTGCTTCACCTTCCCAACCGTAAACATGACTATTACTAGCAGGATTACCAAACTTTTCTGTAAAGTAAGGTATCATGGCATTGAGTACCCTTTCATCTACGGGGGTGGTAGCTTGATTATCGAGGTAGATGGGACGATTAGACATAAATAAACTCAACAATTAAGTTAATATTTTACCGATTTTTTTGAGGATTTTTAAAACTTGATAAAGTTCGTTTTCCCTTCTATATAAAGTGAATCTATCAGACAAAGCATAACAAGGTTTATCAGTTTGGATGAGTTTAATAAATTGGAAGTCTTCACCATTAATTACCAATGAATATAGGGGGTAATTCGGGTGAGGATTGGCTAACATATAGGTAAGTGCTTGGGGTATGGCTTTAGCTAAGGAAAAATTAGTTCTTTTAGCTTCAATCACTAATAACCATAGCTTATTTTGTAGAACTAAAACATCTATTTTACCTTTAATAATCTCTGTATTTTCTGATCCAGTTTCTTCATCATCTGTGAAGATTGTTTCACTAATTTCTATAGGTTCTTCTGTGGCAATATAAAAAGGAGAATCATAGAAACCAGCTAAATCTAGTAAGGGAGATAATACTACTAATTTAACTGCATCTTCTAAAGGACTAGATTTTTCTACTAAGTTGAGATAATTCTTTTTGACTCGGTCTAAATATTGCTGTTCTAATTCTGAGATATTAGGTAAATCTTGTTGCAATTCTGTAAAAAAAAGTTCATCTTTAGATTTTTGTAGGGCAAATTTTTGTTTTAATTCCGCAAGGGTAATATTCTGTGCTTGGATAATCTGAACCATATTTATCTAAAAATTAAATAAAGGTGTTATTTATATTATAAAGCCTGGATGATTATTTTCAGGAGGGAGCGATAAATCGCTCACTACAAACTGTTATTTTGTGGTTAATTCTTGGAGTTTTTTCAAGACTGCTTGTGCATGACCTTTTGTTTTGACGTTTGCCCAAGAATGGGCGATGATTTTATCAGGTGAAATCAAGAATGTTGAACGCGCAACACCCATATATTCTTTACCCATGAATTTCTTTAAACGCCATCCACCGTAAGTTTCAATTAATTGATGTTCGGGGTCACTTAATAGGGTAATTTCTAAGTTATGTTTGGCGATAAATTTGCAATGGGATTTACTGGAATCTGGACTTACACCAATTATTTTAGCACCTAAAGCGGTAAATTCTGCGGCTAAATCTGTAAAATCTTTGGCTTCTGTGGTACATCCAGGGGTGTCATCTTTGGGGTAGAAATAAAGGACTATCCACTCGTTGAAGTCAGCGAGGTTCACGAGTTTATCGTTTTGATCTGGTGTGGAAAAATCGGGTGCAGGTTGTCCAATTTCGGGAATGTTGGTCATGATGAAATTTTTAGGTTAATCTGAAATGTAGAGACTTTTCATGAAACGTCTCTACAAGGATTTTACAATGATGATTATATATTAATACTATTGGGTATCCGAGAAGGTAAAAGATAGGGATATTCTACACCTGTTTCTAGGGAACGTTGTTGATTTCGAGATTTAATTTTACTTTCAATCTCTAACAAATCACTTTGAAAATGGGCGAGAATTTGCCGATCAATTTTATCTGCAAACTGAATAAAATCAGAACTTCCTAATTTACTCCAGTTAATTCCACTTAATGCAAAGGTTAATTGCATTTGCTCTAAATCTCTTGCTGTTGAGGGTAAAATTTCCTCTAAACTGGCTGGTGTATCAGGACGAATATAATTTGCTAAGGGTGCGTTAGGAACATAACCAAAATAATCGTATTGACTAAAATTCAAAGCTGCGTGTTGGGGTCCACAGGTAAAGATGACGATAGTTGCAATGTCTATTAATTGTTGCAAACTACCAACTTTTGTAAACCCTGGTACGCGGGGATAGGAAGGTATTTCTTGGGGTTCTATTCCTGATGCTGCTACCATTTCTTTGGGTAACCATGCAGGTGCTTGAGGAAAGTCTGATTTGGGACGGGTGTTTAAAGGTGCGCCTAGTTCTTCCGCCCAATTTTGTAAATAGATGTCTTGTTGTACTGCTTTATCGTCTGGGTAGTAGCGTTGTAAATAACGAGTTGTGTATTTGGCGATCGCCTCCCATAATAACAACGCATCATCCCGATAAGGAAAGTCTGGTAATAATTTCGGTTCTATTCCCCGCACTTCAATATCATTCAACAGAGAATAATACCAAAAAGACTTTTCTCGATAGGCTTTATTCATCAAGTTACCAGAAGTTTTGATAGTAGGAGCCATTAAATTATCAATTGCTGCTCCTTCTGCTAACAATATACTATTTCCCCGGTTATTAATGGCAATTAAAAATTTAAAATGGGGAGATAATAATTGATAAACTGGGTGATTAGTTGGTATTTGTCTAGAAGTAGCAATAGACAAAGATTCCATTGCTAAATGAGTATAAGCTAAATGGGCAATTAATTCATGATGGGTAGCATCCGCAGTTTGAAAATATAACTTTGCTCTCATCCAATCATCTGCTGGTTCTCCTGTAATTCCTGGTGTGACTACTCGACCTTTTTCTAATTGAATTAGTACAGGTTCTAAACCTTTTTCTGTATTGTGAAATAAAGCTACTGGACTGCCTACATATTTACCAGTTTGTAAGTCTGTAATTTTCAAATCTTTAAAAATTGGATAGTCAGCAATAAACAACTGATTTTCACTTGCAGATTTGATTAAATCAACAGCACCGTTATTAGCTAATTTGTAAGGTTGAGTAGCTAAAGTTTGAATCAAACTTTGATCATTTGTTTGCACTCTGCGGATAATGGTCGGGTTAGCACCAGCTAAACGTTGACGGACAAATTCTCTATCACTCAAACCTCCATCTCGTTCATGAATTATACTCATAACAGGAGGTTTAACATCTGCTTTTTTAGCTAATGCTTGGTAAAATAAATTTCTTTGTTCTGCGTTTTTTGTGAGGGGAGGTAAATTTTTATCTACATTTTCGACAGCTTTTTTAACAGCAGAAATTGTTTGAATTAATTTTTTTCTTTCTTGGATATAGCTACTATTAAATTGTTCATTGGGCGGTAAATCCAAATTAAACCATCCCGATTGAAAAACTTTGCAGTCTACCAACAAAGTCGATATATTTAACCAATTTTCCTGTAATTCTTCCGCTTTTTTATCTAACTGACTCAGTAATAAAGTCCAAGGTTGGGAAAGTTTCCCCTGTTCTACCAAATTTTCGCTGAGTTTGGTTAAAATATAACGGATAACGCCATCTTCCCCAGTGTAAGGAAATAACCTTGCATATCCTTTTTGATCTAAGTTACTGGGATCATAGCGATAGTAACCTTGTTTTTCTTGTAAAGATGGGTGTTTTGTCATGGCTTTTTCTGGTAACACTTGATATACTGTAGAGGATAATATAATTATATTTAAATTGCCACTATTTCTAATTTTGATTACATAATTCTCAACCAATAATACTATGTTACGTGATTTCACTAATCGAGATGAGTTAATAGCTTACCTGCGCGAACAATTTCCCCAGTCCGCAGAACAAGATGATCACATCAGCGAAACTGTGGGTGGAAGGAAAGCAGCAAAAGCAAAGCTAAAACAAGTAGATCCTGTTGCCTACGCAAAAACACGCAATTATTTAAATGGTGCTGTTACTAGATTATCACCTTATATTCGTTATGGTGTATTGAGTTTACGAGAAATTAGAGATGATATTTTAGAACGGGTGGAAAATCCAGAAGATGCGAGTAAATTAATTAATGAATTAGGATGGCGTGATTATTGGCAAAGGCTGTATGTTAAGTTAGGAAAAGGTATTTGGGAAAATCAAGAAGAATACAAAACCGGTTATAAAGTAGCAGATTACGCAAAAAATTTACCGGAAGATGTTATTGAAGGAAAAACCGGACTGGTTTGTATTGATAATTTTAGTCAAGAATTAAGAGAAACTGGCTATTTACATAACCATATTAGAATGTGGTTAGCAGCTTATATTATCCATTGGCGACGTATTCAATGGCAAGCCGGCGCAAAATGGTTTTTGCAACATTTGTTGGATGGTGATCCTGCGAGTAATAATATGTCATGGCAATGGGTAGCGAGTACCTTTAGTCATAAACCTTATTTTTTCAATCGGGAAAATTTAGAACGTTACACAAAAGGCGTTTATTGTCGTCAATGTCCGCTTTATGGTAAGTGTGATTTTGAGGGGAGTTATGAGGAGTTGGAAGCGCGACTTTTTCCCAAAGGTGAGTTTAGTAAAAAGCCTAATAGTCAAAGTTGGCAGAAGGGGAAAAAAGGAAGGTGAAATTTAATTTGTCTGAATCAGGATAACCTGGATTATAGGATTTACAGGATGTAATTTTTAGATGGTTTGTTGGTGATGAAAGTTGCATTTGTCTTAATCAGGATAACCAGGATTAAAGGATTTACAGGATAGTAGTTTATAGATGGTTTAAATTATGCAAAAACAATCATTCAACAACATCCTAAAAAATCCCCAACTTCCAAAAAACAATCATTCAATAATATCCTGTACATCCTCAAATCCTGGCAATATTTACAAATAAAAGCCGATAGCTATATAATTAAAGAAGATTGTGTTTTACAAATGATGAGGATTTTCATGATGACTACAGCACAGGAAAATAAAAAATCTATTTTAGAAAAACTAGATAATTTAACACCTGCACAACAAGAAAAAGTATTAATTTTTATTGAGTCATTATATCTGCAATCACAACCAAATGATATAGAACAAAAACAACGTCGAAAATGGCAAGAAATCAGAGGTAAAGCACCTTATCCTTTAGTTAGTGAAGATGCTCAAAATTGGGTTTCCAGAAATAGAAACGAGGAAAGTAAAAATAGGGAATTAAATCTCAGAAATGTCTATGAACATTGAAGATTATTTCATTCAGGGTAAAAAGTTATTTTTGGATACAGTACCAGTAATTTACTATGTAGAGAATCATCCTCAATATCAGTCTTCAGTTAACTATGTTTTTCACGGTATAGATTCAGGTTTACTAAGTGCGGTTACTTCTCCTATCACATTATCTGAGTGTCTGGTTTATCCTTATCGTTTAGGATTAACAGAATTACAACAGGATTTTATTGATTTGATTGTTTCTGGTGTAAATGTTGAATTTGTACAAATTGATGAATTAATTGCTAAACAAGCATGACAATTAAGAGCTAAATATAATTTAGCTTTATTAGATTCTTTACAAATTTCCGTAGCTATATTTTCTCAATGTGATATTTTCTTAACTAATGATATTCAGTTAAAACGAGTTACAGAATTAATGATTTTAGTTTTGAGTGATTTTTTACTATAACTTGTTTGAATTAAGACATAAAACTCTTTAATTTTGACTTTTGACTTCCCGAAAGGTGTCCTGATTCAGACAAATAGAATAAACCTACTTACTTATTTCAGACTGTAACCATATTTCCAAATCATGAATATCTGTAAAATCTAATAATGCTTCTCCTAGCTTTTCCAGTTGTTCTATGTTTAAACTGTTGATATTCTGAATATAACTATCTCCCAACTTTCCAAATCTTTTTGATAACATACGTATCAATAAAATCATCTCACCTTCCTGCTTTGCTTCTTGATAGACTCTTGTTTGCTTAATATCACTGACTAAAAACATTGCTTCTATCTCCTGACGGCTTAATTGTGAAAACTTGGACAATAAAACACTCTCTAACAATTCTATTATATCTTCTTTTTCTCTGTCATTCTCAACCTCTTTCTTAGTTCTATCCAAAAGGGTTTTAACCAACTCAGGTGTTTCTGATTCCTTGCTGACAATTAACTCAATTAACCCCATCCCAATTGAACCTGATGGTAATTCATCTAAATAAATTCGTTTAATTCTTCCACTATTAATTAATTCTTGTTGATAAACCGTCAATTCTCCTACATCTAAACTCCGCTTTGCAAATAATGCTACTGCTTGCCAATCTTGTACAGGTTTAAACTGATTGAGATAAATGTTAATTTCCGCTATTAATTCCCAGTAAAAATCCGGTTTTGGTTGAAATTGCACTTCGAGAAAATAGATAGGTTTTTCCACACTATCTGGCATAAAAATTGCATCAAATCGAAATGCTTTTTCTTTCACCTCCACAGAAGTAAATTGATAATCTTCAGCCTTTTCTGTAGGTTCACCCAGAATTTCAAATAATAAAGTATGGAAAGTAAGCAGGGGAAACGCATCTAAATTATCTTGACAAAATATCATATTAGTGAATCAAGATGAAAAAAATATCTACTTTCATTCAAAATCTGATTAATTCCTTTATTAATATCCTAAAAGTTGAATAAATTGA
>NZ_BJCE01000111.1:0-17816 GCF_005402885.1 Sphaerospermopsis reniformis | reverse complement strand
TACAAAGTGGTCATATCTCAAACATTATATTCGGTTTAATACAAGACACGGAGATATGAGAATTCTCCGTTATAGCGAAACAGATTTTCCTGCTAATAAGGCAAAATCTTTTGAGCAATGTTCTGGATACAATGACCAATTTGAATTATATCTATGGACAGAAAATGCTAAGAAGAAAGAATGGTTGGAAAAAATTGAATCGGGTTATCCATATTTACATAAGCCTAACGACCTAGATAAATCATTAAGTCCTGCTGAAGTCTCAACCTTAAATACTGGTAGATTTTCTGCACGTGATGCTACCACCTTTGTTTTTGAAGGCATTACATATTGTTTGGCTTTAGCAATTGATGGTAATCGTCGTTGTCATGAAAAATATGAAGCATTAGATAGAAAAGGTAAGAAAAAGTAAAAATTAAAGTATATAAACTTTGTAAAAGCAAAAATACTAAAGAGACGTTCCATGCAACGTCTCTATGTTTTTTACTACTGTTATCCAAAAAATCCCTAACTACCCAACCGCTACCGGAACTTTATAATAAACCGGCTCATTCCCTGCTTTCCATTTAATATTACAACCAATACAACGCTTTGCCCTTACGACTCCTGACTCCTGACTCCTTACTCCTGACTCCTTACTCCTGATGTATTTACTTGACTTGACGTTCTAGGCTGGCCTCCATGGTACTAGTGAGAAAATGACCTGCTAAGATACCGCTAGTCAGGTAATAACTATCTTCTGAAATCTGGTGTAAAGTTTCAAAACCGCTGCGACGTTCGCGATCGCCCAAGACCCAATAACGCTGTACGATGGTATCTGGGCAAATCCAACCTTCACCTTCAATCAGTCCAAATATATTATGCTGAAGCAAAAAAGTATATTGGCGATCGCCTTCATGCAGTCTACCTTTATATTGGCAAGATATTTCTGAACGATCGCCACCAGGAAACACCAACTTTGTCGCCATAGAAAACCAATCATCACGATCCCAAACTACCAAAGTCATACCTTTAAAGCTGATCGGCATACTATTTCTTTCCAACCAACTTCCTTGCATGGTCCAGCGTCCTGGTTCCAACAAAAAACTGTGAGCTACCTTATAAATTCCTTTAATTTTTTCAACAACAATAATCTTAGGAGTCAGGAGTTATTGATTTTGGATTTTGGATTTTGGTCAAGCAGTGAGTTCTTGGGGGTTTCCCCATGAGTAACTGCTGTTAGCGTAACGTGCCGGAGGCATCAACCGAAGGTATTGTTTTTGTGATTTCCAATCTAAAATCTAACATCTAAAATCTAAAATTTTCCTCACTTATCACCTGTCACCGGATGTACTTCTCCTAAAACCACTTCTTGATCTGCTCCAGTTGCAACGGGTAAATTACCAGGAAGACCTAACTGTCTCCAGTAGGCTAAAATAGCGAAAGCGATCGCTTCTTTAAACTCTGCACTTACCCCGGCTTCATCTGTAGTTAAAACTTTTACTGATTTCAACAATAACTCTAACCTGTGTTTTAAGTAAAGATTCTGACTACCCCCTCCACATAATAATAAACATTTTGGCATTCGCGGTAAAAAAGCATGGTAACTATTAACAATCGAAGCAGCCGTGAGTTCTGTAATTGTTGCCAGCACATCTGCTGGACTAAGTTGATATGCTTGACAGTCTTGTAAACACTGATGTAGATAAGTTACACCAAATAACTCCCGACCAGTAGATTTAGGGGGTGGTAAACGAAAATAATCTTGACTTAGCCATTTTTCTACCAATGGATAACAGGGACTACCACTAGCAGCCCAACTACCATTTTCATCATAACTTTTAGCACCATTGCTAAAATATTGCACTGCCAAATCCAAGAGACTATTTCCAGGACCAGTATCCCAAGCCAGAATTTGATTTAACCAGTCATCACGCCGGGGAGGTAGATAAGTTACATTGCCAATACCACCAACATTTTGAATACAACGTGCTTCCTGGGGATGACTCAGTAAATAGGCATCGACTCTAGGAACAAGAGGCGCACCATGACCACCAACAGCAATATCAGCCACACGGAAATTACTAATAGTAGTGATGCCTGTCAGGCGAGAAATTAAAGCACCCCGGCCAAGCTGCAAACTGTAACCTAATGATTGGGGATAGGGGAATGGTGACTGATGACTGGGTAAAATATTTCCTGAAACAGAATTTTCTGAAATAGAAAATCCTGGAGGTCGATGGTAAACAGTTTGACCGTGAGAACCGATAAGGGTGGCAGGGGGATAACCGACTTGAATATTTTGGGCTGCTTGGGCAAAAACAAGAGCGATCGCATCATCTATGGCCGCCAGTTCTGCCATTGAGATAGGCGCACCACCACAGATCGCCAATATTTTTTCTCGTAGTGCAGCAGGGTAAGGATAGGTTTTCCCGGCTAATAATTCAACTTTCAGATCCAAATCTGTACCAACAATTTCTACCAAGGCAGCATCTATCCCATCCACAGATGTGCCACTCATTAAACCTATAACACGAGTCGGGTGCATTGACAGAGATTCTGGTGTGATTTTCAAAGGTAGTTTAACTTAAATGTTACCTTGATGAAAACCATTTATACAATCGTGAATCTGTTAATTCCTGATTTAACAAATATTCTGACTCCTGACACCTGACTTTTAAATTTCTAATTTTTCCCAGTGGCAATAATATGTAAATCAATATTTTTTAGCAAACCCACCAATTTTTGAATTAAAGAACCTTTCAGCAGAATTTCCCAACGAGAACGCCTACTCGCACCAATAACTATCTGAGTAATACCATATTTTTCTGCGACTTCTACAATTGCCTTAGCAATATTACTATTACTTACCCGAATAAAAATTCCATTAAATTCTTTACATAAATTTTCACAAATATCACCGTGTAGGCTTTCTTCTTTAGTTAGAAAATGATCAGGATTAGCCACAAATAAAACATACAAAGGAGCATTTATATAATCAGCTAATCTTGCGCCCCGACGTAAAAGTTGTACAGAATTAGGGTAAGTAGATACACAAACTAAAACTCTTTCGTGAACACTAAAACTTTGACTTTTCTGTATACAAGCAATGGCATCTTCTTCTACACTATCAGCAACTTCCCGTAAAGCTAATTCTCGTAAAGCGATTAAATTACGTCTTTGAAAAAAGTTATCTAAAGCTGATTTAATTTGATCATGGGCATATATTTTGCCTTCTAATAACCTTTCTTCCAAAGTTTCTGGTGTTACATCTACAACAACTACCTCATCCGCCACTTCTAAAAGTTTATCGGGGACTCGCTCACGCACAACTACACCCGTAATTCTTGCTACTATATCATTAAGACTTTCCAGGTGTTGAACATTCATAGTTGAGTAGACATCAATACCTGCTGCCAAAACAACTTCCACATCTTCATAACGTTTTTCTTGTGGTGAACCAGGAACATTAGTATGGGCAAGTTCATCGACTAATACTAATTGAGGACAACGGTTAATAATTGCCTGAGTATCTATTTCTGGTAACATTAAATCACCAAGAGACCATAATTTTGGCGGTATGATTTCTAAACCTTCAGCTTTTTCTGCCGTTTCTTTTCTACCATGAGTTTCTAACAGTCCGATAACAACATCAATACCTTCCTGTTTGAGTGCGTGTCCCTCTTCCAACATTCGATAGGTTTTACCTACCCCTGGAGCCATGCCAATAAAGATTTTGTGTTTTCCTCGTCCTTGGAAATACATAGAATCAGTGTCAATTGATTATTAATTTTGCTGACGGTTAATTTCTTGCAAATCTAGAGCATAATTTAAACGCAAAACATTAACTCCTGGTTCACCAAAAATACCTAAAAATCTGCTATCAGTATACTTATTAATTAAAGGGATAATTTCATCTTCTTTAATACCCCGTGCTTGTGCAACTCTGGCTAACTGCTGACGTGTTGCCTTCAAAGAAATATGAGGATCTAAACCAGAACCAGAAGAGTAAATTAAATCAGCCGCAGGTTGTATATTTTCATCTTGAAACTGAGTTGCTTCTTCAATAATTCTCTTAGTTAGTTCTGAATTACTAGGAGCAAGATTACTACCCCCTGATATACCAGTTGGTCTAGCTATTCTACCTTGGCTATATCTCACAGCACTGGGACGACTCTGAAAATATTTATCTGATGTGAAAATTTGACCAATCAAAGATGAACCAATGGGTTGAGCATCTATATTTAAAACAATGCTGCCATTAGCTGAAGAAGGGAAGGCGAACTGACCAACGCCTAATATTGCTACAGGATAAATAATTGCTGTTAACAACCAAAGTAATAAAATCATCCGCATAGCGCGGATAGTTTCTCGAATAAACACCATAATTGGATCTTAGATTTTAGATTTTAGATTTGGGATTTTGAACTTGGTACTTGGTAGTTGGTAATTGGTAGTTGGAAAAAATAAAATTGATTACCCAGTCGCCAGTCACCAATCACCAGTCACCAGTCCCCGATTAAGCTAAACCTGCAACTGTAATTAGCATATCTATGAATTTAATAGCAATAAATGGAGCAATTACACCACCTAAGCCATAAATAAAAATATTGCGTTGCAGAAGTTGATTGGCTGTTAAAGGCCGAAATTTGACACCCTTCAATGCTAAAGGAATCAAAATCGGAATAATCAAAGCATTATAAATCAGTGCCGATAATACAGCCGAATTCACACTGGTTAACTTCATAATATTCAAGCCTTGTAAATTAGCAGATGCAAAAATTACTGGTATAATGGCAAAATATTTAGCAATGTCATTGGCGATAGAAAATGTCGTCAATGCCCCACGAGTAATCAATAATTGTTTACCAATACTAACGATATCAATGAGTTTGGTAGGATCAGAGTCTAAGTCCACCATATTAGCAGCTTCCTTAGCAGCTTGAGTACCCGTATTCATGGCTACACCAACATTAGCTTGAGCTAAAGCAGGAGCATCATTAGTTCCATCTCCGGTCATGGCCACCAGTTTACCTTCTGCTTGTTCCCGCTCGATGACGCTGATTTTATCTTCTGGTGTAGCTTCGGCGATAAATTCATCTACTCCTGCTTCTTTAGCAATAACAGAAGCGGTGATGCGGTTATCTCCAGTTAACATCACGGTACGGACTCCCATGCGCCGCAGTTGCTCAAAACGTTCGCGGATACCAGGTTTAACAATATCTTTGAGATAAATCACCCCATAGATTTCATTATCGAGACAAACAGCTAAAGGCGTACCTCCTTGATGAGAAACTTCCTCATAAGCATTATCTAATTCTGGAGTTTCCCGTCCATTGCGAGAACGAACAAAGCCTTTAATTGCCCCCACCGCACCTTTTCGTGCCTCATGTCCACCAGGAAAGTTAGTGCCACTGATGCGGGTTTTGGCAGAAAATTCTACTCCTTGGGCTTGTTTGCGGTCTATATCAAATTTTGCGCCAAATTTTTCTGCCAAGCGGATAATAGATTTACCTTCTGGAGTATCGTCAAAGATACTGGCAGCTAAAGCCACATTAGCAATTTCCGATATTGAGTGACCGTTGATGGGTATAAAAGCTTCTGCTAAACGGTTTCCCAAAGTGATTGTACCTGTTTTATCTAAGACTAAAGTATTTATATCTCCACAGACTTCCACTGCCTGTCCTGAAGTAGCAATGATGTTAAATTGGGCGACTCTATCCATACCCGCAATACCAATAGCACTAAGTAAACTGCCAATGGTGGTAGGTATAAGTGCAACCAAAAGGGCAATTAATACGGTAACGCTCACAGGACTGTTGACATAGTAGGCAAAGGCGGGCAAGGTGGCGACTACAAACAAAAATGCCAAGGTCAGCACTGACAGTAAAATTGTTAAAGCAATTTCATTAGCTGTTTTAGTGCGTTCTGCCCCTTCTACTAAGTTGATCATCCGGTCAATAAATCCTTTACCGGGGTCAGCAGTAATACGGATGATTAATTCATCGGAGATAATGCGCGTCCCACCGGTTACAGAACTGGCAACATCTGAACCTGATTCTTTGAGGACTGGGGCTGATTCACCGGTAATGGCTGATTCATCAACAGAAGCGACACCCATAATCACTTCCCCATCGGCGGGGATGATATCACCAGCAACTACATGAACGGTATCGCCTTTTTTCAGTTCCGTGGAAGGGATTTCTGTGATTGTGCCATCGACGACAATTTTTTTGGCTATGGTTTCTGAACGGGTAGATCGTAAAGCATCGGCTTGGGCTTTACCTCTTCCTTGTGCCAATGCTTCGGCGAAATTGGCAAAAAGCACAGTGAAAAATAAGATAACTGTAACTAAACCGTTGAAAAGCTGGGGGTTTTTCTGGGTGACGGGTCCAAATATGGGGGGATAAATTGTGGCAGCTAGGGTAATGACTGTTCCCAACCACACCAAAAACATGATGGGATTTTTAATGGCATATTGGGGAGATAGCTTCACAAAGGTATCTCTGATTGCCCTGATGTAGAGTCCTTTGGTACTAATCCGCCGTGTTTTTTTACGTTTGATACGTCGATCGCGGGGACGCAAACGAGAAGATTTCGGTCTTGGGGTAGTTGCAGCAGAGTTCATAAAGGGTGATTGGTGATTGGTGATTGGTGATTGGTAATTGGTGATTGGTAATTGGTGATTGGTAATTCAATTTTGGATTTTGGATTTTGGATTTTGGATTGTTTTTGTTATCCCCAATCTAAAATCTAAAATCTAAAATCTAAAATTTTTCTCCCAGTCCCCAGTCACCAGTCACCAGTCCCCAGTACCCTAACTTCCAGATGCTAATTTTAAACCTTCGGCGACTGGACCAAGGGCTAAAACTGGGAAGAAAGTGAGGACGGCTAAAATTATGGCTACAAAAGCTGTAACGCTGGTAAATAGGAAAGAGTCGGTTTTGAGAGTACCACGAGTTTGGGGAACTTTTGGTTTACGGGACATACTATCAGCTAATAGGATCAGGGCAATAATGGGAATGTAACGCCCTGCTAATATGCTGAAACTGCTACTCAAGTTCCACCATAAAGAGTTGTCTTTCAACCCCTCTAGTCCAGAACCATTGTTAGCTGCCGCTGATGCGTATTCATAAACTACTTGGGAAATACCGTGAAAACCGGGGTTACTGATTCCTGATAGGGATATGGGATAAGCTAGGGCGATCGCACTAGGCACTAATACTATGATCGGATGAATCAGTAGGACGACGCTGGCCAGAAATATTTCCCGTTGTTCTATTTTGCGTCCTAAAAATTCGGGGGTGCGTCCTACCATTAACCCAGTTATAAAGACGGTCAGGATCAGATAAATAAATAGGTAGGCTGTTCCTGTTCCTTGTCCTCCCCAGATTATCTGTACAAATAAATTGAATAAGCTAGAAAATATACCTTGGGGCATTAAGGAATCGTGCATTCCGTTAATTGCACCGGTCATGGTAGCGGTGGTTGTCACCGCCCAAAATGCTGTTTCTGCCCAGCCAAATCTTACTTCTTTTCCTTCTAAATTCGGTAGTTCTGTATTTAAAGCTTGGTTAATAATGGGATTTCCTTGCAGTTCACCCACTGCTGTAACCCAGATCATAACTATGAAGATTACAAACACCATCCAAAACAGTAACCAAGTTTGTTTCTGGTTATTGGCAAATACACCGTAGGTATAAATTAAGGATGAGGGAATTGCCATCATGGCAATGATTTCTAGTAAATTAGAAGCACCATTGGGATTTTCAAAGGGATGGGCTGAGTTAGCTGCAAAAAAGCCGCCGCCGTTGTTGCCTAACAGTTTGATAATTTCAAAGGAAGCAACAGGACCTCTGGCTATGTACTGTGTTCCTCCGTCTAGGGTTTGGACAACTAAAGTACCTTCTAATGTTTGTGGTACACCTAAAGCCAGGAGAGCGATCGCCCCAATAATTGAAAGGGGCAACAATATCCTAGTAATGGCAAGGGTAATATCAACGTAAAAATTCCCTAACTTTCGACCTGTTAACCCCCGAATAAATGCTATTCCTACTGCTAAACCAGTTGCTGCTGAGGTGAACATTAAAAAGCCTAAAGCTGCTGTTTGGCTAAAATAGCTTAATGTTGTTTCCCCTATGTAATGTTGCTGGTCAGTGTTAGTCAAAAAGGATATGGTAGTATGTAGCACTGTATCCCATGTAGGCATTACTAAACCGTTGGGATTCCAAGGCAGTATTCCCTGAAAAGAGATTAGTAAATACACAGAAATTGCCATGATTAAGTTACTACTGATGACTGCCCGGATATACTGCCAAGCTGTCATCTCCTCTTTTTTACTTACACCCCCCACTAGGTAGAAAATTTTTTCTATCGGGTTCATGATGGGATCAAGTATTGTGCTTTCTCCCAAAAAAACACGGGCTATGTATTGTCCCAATCGGGGTGTGATAGCTATGACAATACATAGGGTTAACGCAATTTGTAAAAAACCTTGTCCCATTTATTTATTACTCGATTACACTGAAGTTATAGCCAGTCAATATTGAAAAAATCACCGAAGTTACTCTTACATTAGATTGCTAGGTTTGGATAATGTCTCAATATCACCTCAATTTATCAATCTTGTTTTACTATTTTCTGGATGTTTGTGGGATTTAGTATTAAGAATATTTCATTTTTACTATTACTCATCTATTTTGCTGGTTATATTACTGATATTTTTTTATACAAAAAATGCAGTAAGCTTATACTTTCAAAAATATAAAAACTCCTGATAATTTTATTACATCTTTATTGGTTCTTAGTATAAGACTACACTTTTAATATATCGGATGCCAACCATAACAAAGGTTAGCAGATAATTATATTCTCTATTTCCGAGTTTTGGTAAAAATTATTAGTTGTGCAAGAAGATATAGGGAAATTATATATGTTGGCACATAGAGATTGTAAACAGGAATACAAGGGTTATTGGTTATGCCAATGTTGATTTTTGATTTTAGATTTGATTATTGTTATAAATTCTGAATTTTTACTGGATGACTAATTAACTGTTTTTGTAAAGCTACGGTAACAGCAGTCTGGCGATCGCCAACTCCCAATTTATGTAAAATAGCATGAACATGAACCCTCACAGTACCGGTGGTAATATAAAGAATTTCTGCTATTTGATGGTTAGTTTTTCCTGCCACTAAAAGTTGGAGAATTTCTATTTCTCGATGGGTGAGAGGATTGAGAGTTTTTGAGTTATTTTCTGAAGATAAATGAGCAGAATTTAAAGTCAAGGAAGAACGAATTGCTTGAGTTGCTATTTCATCCCACCAAGATGCACCAGCCGCGACAGAACGGAGAGCTAAAATCAATGTTTCCGCAGCTACACCTTTGAGACAATAACCTTGAGCGCCCGCAGTAATTAACTGTGTAATTAGAGATTTTTGAGAATGGGAAGTAAGAACTAAAACTGGTAAATTAGGGTATTTTTGTTTAATTTGATAACAAGCATCAAGACCGCCAATTCCTGGTAAACCAATATCTAATAATACCACATCCAGGGAATATTTATTAACTAAATCAATAGCTGTTTCTCCATCTTCAGCTTCAGCGATAATCTCCAAACCAATTTCCTGTTGCAATCGTACACGCAAACCTAAACGAAAAAGTTCATCATCTTCAACAAGCAGAATTTTAATAGTGGTAGAAGACATTTTACCTAGATATTAGATATATTTAAAACTTCAGCAGACTGAAATAGAGAGTATCCCCATTTTGGGAAATAAACGCAGCAACACTAAAAAATCTCTCACAACCTCTTACCTTTGTGTCCTTTGCGTTCTTTGCGGTTCATATCAAGTTTTGGATCACTTTATTTCCCCAGTGAAAAATAAACTTACACATTTGGGATGCTCCCCTGAAATGGTAAAACAGGGAGCTTGAAGCCAAAAATAGCTCCATTGGGAACTCTGTTTTCTGCCCATATTATACCGTGATGGGCTTCAATAATTTGTCTAGATAAATAAAGTCCTAATCCTGAACCTTTAGCTTGACGTTGGGAAAGACTGCCATAATCATCATGTACTTGATAAAATCGCTCAAACAAGTGGGAAAAATGTTCTGGAGGGATACCAGCGCCCGTATCCATAATTTTTACAACTTGATAGGAAAGTAGGGATTCTAAGACCACTTCAACGCGATCGCCTCTTCGGGAATGATTAATAGCATTAATTAACAGGTTATCAATAACTCGTTGTAATTGTAGTGCATCACCAAGCACCCAGAGCGATCGCTTCCAATCAGAATCACCATAGTTTAATGATATATGAATACGACGATTTGCTGCTAATTCCATCAAAGTAGAAACTGCTGTTTCCGCCAAAACAGCTAAATCCACAGGTGCTAAATTTAGCTTTAATCCGTCAATATCATTACGATAAACATCTAACAAAGTTTCCAATAAAACCAAAGATGTTTGATGACTACGTGCCATTGTTGCTAAAACTTTTTCTTGACTTGGTGAAACCGCACCAAATTTTTCTTGTTGAAAAGCTTTTATAGTTTCAATTGCCCCTAAAAGTGGAGTTTTTAAGTCATGGGTAAGTGTAGAGGCGAAATCTTCTCGTAGTCTCATTAATTGTGCTTGATTTTCTAATTGGGTTTGAGTGAGTGAAACAGCTTGTTGTGTGATTCTCAATCTTTGACTTAAAAATCCTGTAACTATCAATGCTATAGCTGCAATTACCCGATTAGCAATAGTAAAAAACTGAATTGATTCATTTCCAGGTATCCAAATATTGAAGATAGTTAAAAAAACAGCCAAAAATGTAGCACCTATTGTTGCTATTCCTCTAAACCAATAATTAACTAAGACAATTGATCCACTATAAAGATAGCCAAAAACATAATCATTGGGGGTAGAATATTCTAACAACACTAAACAGATAAATATAGTAATAATTATCAAAATTTTCCCCGTATACAATTTATTAGTTAATAATTTAAGCTGTAAATTTTTCATTTTGCACCGAAATGACATCATGATATTAATTTACATTTTATATAAAAACGACCCCTTTTACTCCTGACTCCTGAATTCTGCTGTAGCGTTTAGATTTTAACTAAACGCCCTAAACAATGATATATACCTGGCAATAAACACATAAATAGAAAAAATAAACATTTTTTATATCCTTGTATCCCTTGTTTTCTACCTCAAAATCAATAATCATATAAATTCATCAAGCCCAGATCACGGCAGTATCCCAAATGTGTAAGTTTATTGTTTTGGAATCTTGAAATTACTACTTGATACGATTGAACCGCAAAGAACGCAAAGGACACAAAGGTAAGAAGGTTTAAGAGAGTTTTTAGTATCGCTGTGTTCATTTTTTTAATTGGGATGCTCCCCAGATCACAGCTATTTTATTTAGTCTTTAAGGAGTTTTAATGATTCATGATACAAGGTTTATTACAAATAGCATTGACATTAATAATTGTCATTGCCACCACTCCCTTACTAGGAAAATATATTGCTCATGTTTTTCTAGGACAAAGAACAGTATTAGACAAAGTTTTAAATCCCATAGAAAGAATAATTTACAAATTGATTGGAGTTACTATTGAAGATAAAATGACAGGTTGGCAATATGCAAAAGCCGTACTTTATAGCAATATTGTCATGGCAATTTTGGTATTTTGTATATTTATTACTCAAGGATTTTTACCGCTTAATCCTACAGGATTAAAAGCACCAAGTTGGGATTTAGCATTACACACTACCATCTCATTTTTAACTAACACAGATCAACAACATTACTCTGGAGAAACAACCTTTAGTTATGCCAGTCAAACCTTCGCTATAGGTTTTTTAATGTTCACATCAGCAGCTACAGGTTTATCGGTAGGAATTGCCTTTATTCGCGGTTTAACAGGCAGAAAATTAGGTAATTTTTATATTGATTTAACCAAATCAATTACCCGAATTTTATTACCTCTATCTATTGTAGGGGGATTATTATTAATCATAGCTGGTGTACCAGAAACCATAGCAGGAGTAGCAACAGCAACAACATTAGAAGGATTAACACAAGCTATAGCTCGCGGACCAGTTGCCCACCTGGAAATTATAAAACAAATTGGTGAAAATGGGGGTGGTTTTTTTGGTGTTAACTCAGCCCATCCCTTTGAAAATCCCAATGGTTTTTCTAACTTATTAGAAACTTGGGCAATGATTTCTATTCCTTCAGCCTTGATTTACACCTATGGGGTATTTGCTAATAATATAAAACAAGGATGGTTAGTATATTGGATGGTATTTATCATCTTTGTTTTCTTAGTCATGATCACAGCTATTGGTGAATATCAAGGTAATCCTCTTGTTAATTCTGTATTAGGATTACAACAACCTAATTTAGAAGGAAAAGAAGTAAGATTTGGTTTCGCGCAAACAGCACTTTGGGCAGTGATGACAACAGCAACAATGTGTGGCGCAGTTAACGGAATGCACGACTCATTAATGCCTACTGGGGGATTTTCTACCCTTGTAAATATGTTTTTACAAATTATTTGGGGAGGACAGGGAACAGGTACAGCTTATTTATTTATCTACTTAATTTTGGCAGTATTTCTCACAGGATTAATGGTAGGGAGAACACCGGAATTTTTAGGGCGAAAAATTGAAAAACAAGAAATAGTTTTATCCAGCGTAGTGTTATTAGTTCATCCTTTTGCTGTTTTAATTCCTTGGGCGATAGTTTTTGCCTTTCCTGATGCTATTTCAGGTATTAGTAACCCAGGATTTCATGGTGTTTCTCAAGTAGTTTATGAATATGCTTCTGCTGCTGCAAATAATGGTTCTGGGTTTGAAGGTTTGGCGGATAATACCCTGTGGTGGAATCTTAGCACTAGCGTCAGTATTTTAGTCGGTCGTTATATTCCCATTATCGCATTATTGTTATTAGCAGATGGTATTTCTAGAAAACAACCAGTACCCATAACTGCCGGTACTTTGAGAACTGACACTCGTTTATTTACTGGAGTTACAGGGGGAGTAATTTTAATTCTGGGGGCGTTAACTTTTTTTCCTGTATTAGTTTTAGGTCCGATTGCTGAATGGTTTTTGATTAGTAAATAAACTTCAGATCCCCGACTTCTGAGAAAAAATCAGAATTTATAGAAAAGATTTAATCAAGAAGTCGGGGATCTTAACCTCACCAATAAAAAAGATATGAAAATTACAAAAACCCGACAAGAACGTAAACATACACCCAAAATTAAAATTTCTGGGCTTTATTCTAGCGCATTTAAACAAGCATTTGTTAAACTAAACCCCCGCCATCTAATCAAAAATCCCGTGATGTTTTTGGTGTGGGTAGGGACAATTATTACAGCTTTGGTAACTATTGATCCTCATCTTTTTGGTGTTACTTCTGGGAATAATCCGCGATTTTTTAATGGTTTAATTACCATAATTTTATTCTTCACTCTTGTTTTTGCTAACTTTGCAGAAGCTGTTGCTGAAGGTAGAGGAAAAGCTCAAGCTGATTCTTTAAGGGCAACAAAATCAGATGTTACAGCTAGAAAACTTCTTCCTGATGGTTCTATTCAAGAAATTAATTCTAGTCTTTTACGTCGTGGTGATCAAATTAAAGTTATTTCCGGTGATGTGATCCCCGCAGATGGAGAAGTAATTTCTGGAGTAGCTTCTGTTGATGAATCTGCTATTACTGGAGAATCTGCACCAGTATTAAAACAACCAGGAACAGATATTGCTAGTTCTGTCACTGGAGGAACACGCATTACTTCTGATGAATTAATCATTAAAGTTACATCAGATCCGGGACAAAGTTTTATTGATCGAATGATTTCTTTAGTTGAGGGTGCAGCGAGAACTAAAACCCCTAATGAAATTGCTTTAACTGTGCTTTTAGCAGTTTTAACTCAAGTTTTTTTAGTGGTAATTGCCACTTTACCTACCGTGTCAGTTTATGTTAAATCACCTGTGAGTATTGCGGTATTAATTGCTTTATTAGTGGCATTAATTCCTACTACAATTGGCGGTTTACTGAGTGCCATTGGTATTGCGGGTATGGATAGAGTCGCTCAATTTAACGTCATAGCTACTTCTGGAAGGGCTGTAGAAGCCTGTGGAGATATTAATACTTTGGTTTTAGATAAAACGGGAACTATTACTTTAGGCAACCGCATGGCTGAAGAATTTATTCCCATCCAAAATCATCCTTTAGATGAAATTGCGAAAATTTGTTTAGCATCCAGTATTTTTGATGAAACTCCCGAAGGAAAATCTATTGTTAAATTAGCAGAATCATTAGGAGCAAAATTAGATTTTAACCCCCAAACTGCGGAGGGTATAGAATTTTCTGCCAAGACGCGCATGAGTGGAATTAATTTACCCAATGGTGTGGAAATTCGCAAAGGTGCGGTAGATGCAATTAAAGGATTTGTGCGTTCTCGAAATGGGCAATTAACACCAGAACTTGATGTAGCCTATGAGCGAGTTTCTAAATTAGGTGGTACACCCTTAGCAGTTTGTCAAAATGATGAAATTTACGGTGTAATTTACCTCAAAGATATTATCAAACCAGGGATTAAAGAACGATTTGCACAAATGCGAAAAATGGGTATTAAAACTGTAATGTTAACAGGAGATAACCACCTTACAGCTTCAGTTATTGCCCAAGAAGCAGGGGTGGATGATTTTATTGCGGAAGCAACTCCAGAGGATAAAATTGAAGTCATTCGCAGTGAACAAGCTCAAGGAAAATTAGTTGCTATGACTGGAGATGGTACGAATGATGCACCAGCTTTAGCTCAAGCAAATGTGGGTGTGGCGATGAATTCTGGTACACAAGCGGCAAAGGAAGCTGCTAATATGGTAGATTTAGATTCTGATCCTACAAAATTAATTGATATCGTTACTATTGGCAAACAATTACTCATTACTCGCGGAGCATTAACAACTTTTTCTATTGCTAATGATGTCGCTAAATACTTTGCAATTATTCCGGCGATTTTTCCTGGTATTGGTGTGAATGGATTAAATATTATGGGTTTAGCAAGTACCCAATCTGCTGTGTTATCAGCTTTAATTTATAATGCTTTAATTATTCCGGCTTTGATTCCTTTAGCATTAACTGGTGTGAAATTTCGTCCTTTAACTGCTGATCAACTTTTGCAAAGAAATATCTTTATTTATGGTTTGGGTGGTGTGGTTGCTCCTTTTATCGCTATCAAAATTATTGATGTTTTAATTGTGTCTGTGGGTTTAGCTTAATCAATTTTAGATTTGGGATTTGAGAATTATGGAATATTTATCACTGGCATTTTCTAAACGTAATCGTTTTCCTCTGATTTTATTTTTATTACTTTGCGTTAATGTCTTATTAGCACCAGCAGTACGAGCAACAACACCGGGAGCAGAATCACGTTTTTTTGCTTACACAATTACTTTATTAGGACTTGTCACCCTCAGTTTTTGTGTTTATTTATTTGTTGTGATTTTTCAACCTGAGAGGTTTTAATTACTAATTTGTAATTCGTAAGTTGGGTTAAGCGATAGCGCAACCCAACAAAAACTTTAATATTTTTGAAATGGAGAGGTTTTAATATGCGTCAGAGATTTCAAGTTAGTAAAGCGATTCGTGCAACTTTAGTTTTATGGGTGCTAACAACCTTTATCTATCCCTTATTTATGTTAATTTCAGGACAGGTTGCTTTTTCTTTTCAAGCAAATGGCAGTTTAATTACAAATTCCCAAGGTGTGGTGATTGGTTCTGCTTTGATTGGTCAACCTTTTACCAGTGAAAAGTATTTCTGGAGTCGTCCTAGCACTACTAACTATAGCACTGCTGACCCCAAAAATGATGAGGCTGGTATTTTGAAAACTGGTGTATCTGGTGCTAGTAATTTAGCTCCTAGTAATCCCGCATTGTTAGCAAGAATTAATGGTAATGAAGGTGAAATTAATAAACTAAGAAAAGCAGAAATTCAACCGACGGCTGATTTAGTTTACACTTCTGGTTCTAGTCTTGATCCTCACATTACTCCTGAAAGTGCAAAGGTGCAAATTCCCAGAATAGCTAAAGCTAGAGGAATTGAACCCCAGCAATTAGAAACTTTAATTTCTCAAAACACAGATGGGCGTTTTTTAGATATATTTGGTGAACCAGGAGTGAATGTTTTTAAGTTAAATCTAGCATTAGATAAAATCAGGTAAGGTATTTCCAGAAAATAAATTATCCTCAATCTTGTGGGATGGGCTTATAGCCCGTCGGAATTTAAGGGCAGGCAAGACTTGTACTGAGCGTGTCGAAGTATGCCTACCCCACATAAATTAATTGAATTGAATAGAATATTTTTTTATTTGAAAGTCTCTAATTATTAAGAAATTAACTCATGTTTTATTCTTCTACTCGATCCCCTGATAGTCATTATATCCGTCCTGCTCGTCGAGGGAAACATAAAATTTTTATTGGCATGGCTCCCGGTGTGGGTAAAACTTATAAAATGCTAGAGGAAGCACATCAACTGAAACAAGAGGGGATTGATGTTGTTATTGGCATTTTAGAAACTCATGGACGCAAAGAAACTGCTCTCAAAGCTGAAGTATTAGAAGTTATTGCTAGAAAATCCATTATTAAAGAGAATATTAAACTGCAAGAAATGGACACGGAGGCAATTTTAGAACGCTCTCCCCAACTGGTATTAATTGATGAATTGGCTCACACAAATATACCGGGTTCTGAACGAGAAAAACGCTATCAAGATGTAGAAGAAATTTTAGCATCTGGCATAGATGTTTATTCTACTGTGAATATTCAACATTTGGAAAGTTTAAATGATTTAGTTGCTAGAATTACAGGTATTGTAGTTAGAGAACGTATACCAGATCGGGTACTGGATGAAGCGGATGAGGTGGTTGTAATTGATGTGACTCCAGAAACTTTGGAAGAGCGTTTGCTTGAAGGAAAAATCTATGCTGCTGATAAAATTGAACAGTCTTTAGAAAACTTTTTTCAACGTCGAAATTTAATAGCTTTGCGAGAATTAGCATTAAGAGAAGTTGCAGATACGGTAGAGGAGGAGGCAAATACTTCAATTACTACTGGACAAGTTTATAATATTCATGAACGGGTTTTAGTTTGTGTTTCTATTTATCCTAATTCTTTGCAATTATTACGTCGAGGGGCGCGACTTGCTAATTATATGAATGCTCCACTTTATACTGTATTTGTTGCTGATACTGAACGTTTTTTGACTAAACAAGAAAGTTTACACATTGATACTTGTGAAAAACTTTGTCGAGAGTTTGGTGGTGAGTTTCTGCACGTTAAAAGTAGTAATGTTCCTAAAGAAATAGCTCAGGTTGCTGCTACCCATCACATTACACAAATCGTTATTGGTGAAAGTCAACAACCTAAATGGAAAAGATTTATTAAAGGTTCTTTTACTCAGCGATTAATGGATTTAATCAGAGATAAAAAAATAGATTTACATATTATTGCTACTGAAAAATGATAACAATATAGCAGGAGTCAGGATTCAGGAGTTATTGATTTTGGATTTTGGATTTTGGATTGTTTTTGTCAACTTCAATCTAAAATCTAAAATCTACAATCTAAAATTTTCCTCCCTATTCCCTATTCCCTATTCCCTATTCCCTACCTCAACGGAAAGACTTTCTCAGTAACCCCTACATAATATTAATGGGATCGACATCAATAGTTAAGCTGACTGAAGCAGGACAAAGTTTTCTGATTTCTTCCCAATCTGGTAAATTAGGCAGTGCATCAGGAGCAAATTTTAATAGTATTTGCCAGCGA
>NZ_BJCE01000110.1:0-17860 GCF_005402885.1 Sphaerospermopsis reniformis | reverse complement strand
GAAATCCCAAAAAATGCACACTTTTTCCGGTATACCCTTCAAAACCCTTGCACTAATTTCTGTGTTTATCAGCCTCTAACCTTTGATATATCAAGGTTTTAGGTTTATTCAGCAAACCCTAAATAGAAAGAGTTGACAAATTATATCATGTCCGGTGGAACACTTACGATATCTGTTGGGGCAGGGAATAGGGAATAGGGAATAGGGAATAGGGAATAGGGAATAGGGAAAAGCAAATATGTCCAAAACTTTTATATTGAATCACCAATCATCAATTACCCATTACTAATTTTTTCTGCTAGTTGAGGGTTGAGTTGTAGTAGTATGTTGCTGTCGGCAATTGCTCCTTCATAGTCTCCTAAATGGTAACGTGCATTAGCCCGCAAGCCATAAACTATGGAGAGGATAGGGTTAATTTGCAATGCCAGATTATAATCTGCAATTGCTTTTTCATAGTTTCCTAAATTGCTATAAACTAAACCTCGTTGATAATAGGCTTGATCATCATCAGGATGGAGTTTTATTGCTTGACTAAAATCAGATATGGCTTGTTCATAGTCTTCCAGGTGAGACATTACTAAACCACGATTATAGTAAGCTTCGGCAAAGTTGGAATTAATTTCTAATGCTTGATGATAATCTGTGATTGCACCTTGATAGTCTTGAAGAGCATAGCGACTATTTCCACGGTTATGATAAGCTGCTGCTATGTTGGGATTTAACTTTATTGCTTGGTTATAATCAGCAATTGCTTCTTTGTAATTACCAAGAATATGCAGAATATTACCACGATTACTGTAAGCGGCAACAAAATCAGGAGAGTATTGTAAAGCCTGGTTGATATCTGCAATGGCAGCTTGATCATCTCCGTTTCTAAAACGAGCTAAACCTTGGTTATGAAATGCTTTAGCTATATCAAAATTGATGTTTTGAATAATATTTTGAATATTTTGAGGAATATTTTGCGGTAAGGGGAAAGAATTTTGGATGATGTTGAGGACTTGTTGATAATCTGCGATCGCTTGTTCAAATGTCTCTAGTTGTAAATAGGCATGACCACGGTTATGATAAGCTTCAGCTAAATTGGGATTTAACTGTAATGCGTGATTAAACAATGCGATCGCACCTTCATAATCACCCTGTAAATTCTTCTTTACTCCCTGTTTAATCAACTCTTCAGCATTCATGTAATTTTTCTATCTTTAACTTTCTCTAAAAATACAAGTGTCAGGATTCAGGATACAGAATACAGGATACAGAATAAATGAGAGTTTTCGAGTTATTCTTGAGAGGTTGTTTGACAATTTTATGAAAAGGCTATTTTCCTGTAAGGGCGAAGCATTCGGGCGATAAATTATCAATTTTATGAAAAGGTTATTTTCCGAATGCTTCGCCCCTACGACTCCTGACTCCTTACATATAAATTACATTACTTCCTGTACCATAAACTGAGAACTTAAAGAATAATCTCTAATTTCCGTATTCACACCATGTATATTCACATCATGTATATTCACACCATGTATATTCACACCATGTAAATGATGCAACCTCAACTCATCACGTTGCTGCCAAACTGCAAAGATTTTATCTCTCCCATCATTAAGAGTTGCTATATCAATTTTATAAACTTTATAAACTTTATAAACTTTATAAACTTTATCAACCCCTTTATCAACATTATTTACCTGTTGCAACTTCAAACCCAATAAACTTAAAAGTCGATTAAGTATCGTAATTCCTGAAACAGATTTTTTTTCTTTCACTACATCAATACCCAAAGCTCGTTTAATATGTTTACTACTGTGAATAGCAACATTTTTTAACCAAATAATATCACTATCATTTTCACTAAATACTCTTCCTGATTCCAGGAATTGTAACATACCCAATGCTCTCATAGCTTCAACCTTGAGAGTATAAGTCTTGATATCAGGTAAGAAAACCTTACCCTCACCCCAAGATAATTGTTTTTGCCACTCTTCCTGATCTCTACCATGAAAATATTCACTTTCATGAGTGAGATAATAATGAATTAACAACTGTCCATAATATCCTTTATCATCCTGCAATTTTAACCAAGGAGTTACTTCCACACCATACCTATCTCTGAGAATATATTTATTAATTTGATTACGTTCTTCGTCACTGAGAGAATGTCTAGCTAATAACTGTTCATATTCAACATAATCAATTTCCTTAGCATTAGCCACAGCATTGGCAGCTATTAATTGATTTTCTTGTTTAATTTCCTTAATTTTACGTTTAATATCTTTAGCTTTTTGACGACTTTGCGCCCAATCTTTTTGGACTTTAACAATTTCCATGATTAATCTTTTACGATTTTCTACATCCCTGGCATCAGTGGCAAAAAAAGCCAAACGTAAATCCCGCAGAATATTATTTTGTACAGCATTACTCCGCATAATAATTTTATGTCCGTCAGCTATTAACCCATCTTGTAAAGATTGACGATAAAGACGAATAGAAGCATTTACCCTAGCAGATAATTTTGCCCAAGTTCTTAAATGAATCGGATCATAAACTGCTGGTAAATCTACATCTATTTTATGTAAAGGACTGAGTAAAGCGAGATTTTCTTTTTGGTTTTCTTGATACCAATGAGATAGTAATTGATAATTGGTACTACCACTGCCAATTAAACCGATACCGCGTTTAGCACACCAGACAACACGGGGAACATCATCACGGACTCTTGCTAATGCTTGACGTGCTTCCGCGTCAGGAATTACCCCTTGAAAAATACCATAAACTCGGTCAAAATGTTGCACATCAATACTAATTCCTGTTCCCAAACTAGGAGTAACAAAAACCGTATCATAATCAGTAATTTTTTGATTAATAGCAGCTATGAAATCAGATGCTGCATGGCCAGGAGTATTAGTCGTTTGACTGCTAACCACCAAAGTATCAGGAAATTGCTTTCTCAACTTCTGCAAACGTTCTTTAAGATAACCTTCAATGGTTTCACAACTATAACGCCCCGTGCGACTATCCGTAGTTACATAACATTTACGTCCGGCAATTAAATCTAATTCTAATTGATGAATTAATGGAGTTGGGTTAGGTGAATCATAAAAAGTTACATCCCAACCTTTTTGGGGTTTCCATTTATTGACAACTACCCAAGGAGTAATTTTAGTTCCTGCTAAACCTTGTAAATATTCTAGAGAAACATCTGATAAATCAGCATCTTGGGCAATTATCAAACCTCCAGTTTTGATAACTGTAGCAATTAATTGTTGGAAGACTCCAAGAATTTTCACCCGTTTATTTTTGCAAGTATTACTATTTAGTAAATGCCATAAAGATTGCTCAACTTCGTCTAATATTACTATAGCCCCTTGCCAATCTTGAGGATGCAATTTCCAAAGAGAATCAACACATAAACCAAAAGATTTGGTAATTGGTAGTTGGGGATGTTCTTCTATACTCCAAGCTTCATGGTTAATTCCCCATTTAATGCCTATTTTTTCACATAAAAATTTTCCTAAAAGGATGCGATGAGTAATTAATAAAACGGGTTGATTACGACTTTTGGCTTGATTAACAATAGCTTCCAGTCCGGTAGTTTTTCCAGTTCCTTTAGCGGATTTTACTCCTACTAAACCAGAAGAGGGAAAAGGTATTTCTCCTAAATAAGCCAGGTTAACATTCAGTGCAGAAGAAATTGTTAACTCGGTGTGAGGTTTAGTTTGAGCTAGATAAATTTCTAAATCTACACTTTGACGATAAACTTTATCAAAATTAGCTGCACCTTTAGCAGCAATAAATTCATCAACGCCTTTTTCCTTTCCTGGGAGTTCCACAACTTTCACCGGACAATTTTGTTGTTGAAATAAACAACCAAGTTGGGAAATAGCATTATTGACAGCGGCGATTTTATTTGTTTGAGTTTCAAAATCAAAACATATATAAAAATTGCGTTTTTTGGTGGCGAAAATTGCTAAGTCGGGTATGAGTTGACGACGGGTAACTTGACCTAAGTTATCTTTAACAACGCGATAACCGCTAGTAATACCAGGAATAGCAATAGCAACATAGCCTTGTGTTAATAAAGCTGCGGCTTTTTTCGCACCTTCACAAATAATTATGGAGATATTACATTCCATCACCCATTGCCAAAAACCTTCCGCTTCACCATCATCAGCAATGGTGATATTTGGAGGCATATCCATATTGTAACGCTGGGCAACTTGCTGCCAAATTTTCAATGTCACCCGCAAACAAAATACCCGTGTTGGTGTGCTGGGAGGATGTTCATATTTAATAGACTTGCCTTTTTTGTTTTGTCGGGGTTGGGATGGTTTAAAACATCCCCATTCCATCTTATGCCAATTATTCAGTGGATCTCTTCCAGAACACCACCAACCACCTGCTGTAATATGGCTGTAATGCTGCAACCACGAACTTTTTACCATGCCAGTATTGGTGCGTGGTATTTGTTCCGATATAAGTAGGTACTGATAGGCGATCGTACCTTGGAGCGATATAAAATTTAGACGGGTTAAGTGTAAATCAATACAGCTATTTTGGACTAATTCTTCAAGGTGCTGGGGGTGTAAATAATCTAACATGGGCAGAGGCACTAAAAGAAGAAATGGGCTAGGGAAATAAAACCTTAACACGCATCTGCTGATTTTTGATAAAAAATCTGTGCCATTTTGGCAAAAGTTTTATACTTTGTTGATGGCAATACTTCGGTGATTACAGAAATAGCTGATTTTGCTTGTGAGATGGTGTAAATAATATTTTTGTATTGTGATATTTGTGCATGATTAATTTTTATTTATCAGTATATTTTTCTTTAAATAGTAAACATATACTGTTCAGATACGGGAATTGGTTAAATATATAGAGTATTTAGGAGTTGGCTGGGTAGTGAAGCATTGAATAAAGTTGAGAATAGGGAATTTTTATGTTGATTATTTTTGCACAATTAATTGTAATTAGCGCGTGTATTTTTCGGAAATATAGATTTCTAAATTTGGAAATTAAGTTTGCAGAAATTGAGCATGACTTCAAAGGTTATTCCTCGATATTGTATTAACAAGCAAGCGGTTGAGGGGCTTACAAAAAAGCAATCAACTTCTAGCTTAAAGCAAATCAAATCAATCAAGATCAAGGAGTATTGAACCATGCAAGTAATCAACAATAACGAATTATTCACTCAAGTTGCTGCTGAAGAGTCTGCTATTGCTAGTGGTGGTAAGTCCGACTATCAAAATAATAAATATATGCCTGACCCTTATTATGGTAATGGTTGGAATTATGGTAATGGTTGGAAAACTTCTGCTCCTGAAACTGCTGCCACCTATCTCCCTCTACTTAAAGCTACTGGATTGATACAAGTAGCAGAAGCGTTCGGTATTGCCAATTCAGCAATGCAATTGGAGGTAATTAAAATATTGGCAGGCTTGTAGTCAATCCCAAGTCAATCCCAATGTAGAAAAGTGCTAGATTGAGGTCAAAAACGCGCCATCTGCATCTGGTTTAACTAAATACTAACAGTTATTTATTAAACTAGATAGGCGCGTTCATCAAACCTTCAATAAAGCTAAGTCTTGAGAGTAGGGTATAGGTATTAAAGACAAAGTGCAATCTTCCATCTACCTTTTGACAATTTCCACAACTTTAAATCCATAACGGAAAACTAGGAAGAAGTGAATAATTCAGATAGCATGAAATTTAATATTCATATTTTTCAGCCTTATTATAGCATTTATCAAGCTAGTGAGGTACAGAGTTTTTTATCTTAGGGAATTGAGAATTGGGAATTGGGAATTGGGAATTGGGAACAGTAAATAAATTAGGGTGTACCTCATGAGACTGGGAAAGGCTATATCTCAATATTTTTTCATCTTCAATCTTTATTATAACGGGGCTTATGTCACTAAAATATTTTGATTTAAATTCTATTAAGTTAAGATTTTTTAGTTACACAAATAACAAATAAGTAGGTAAGCTGTTGTGCATTTAATTTGTATAAGTGGAACAGGCATCTTGCCTGTTAAATAAGAGTTCAGAATATTAGGATTATACAATTTAGCTGTGTAACAGCTTAGGCGTAAAAAATTGTCATGATGACAAGGTAAAGGGCAAGGAGTAAAAGGTAATAGGTAGGATATTTTCGGGTTAATTTACCTTTGATTGCATACTTTGTTTGTTTTACCGCCGTTCTACTTAAAAGCAATGGAAAACAATAATTTATTCACTGAAATATCTCCTGAAGAAGCTGCTAATGTTAGCGGAGGTGGGTTACTTGAAGCCGCAGCATATCTCACCGTTATGAAAGCGTTATTTCCTAATTTAGCAGATCGTCCTGAAGTATTAAGTACAGCCTTATTGTTTCTGATGGGCGCACTATCAGTACCCAAAATCAACAGCACAAACTTGTTTAATAATGATGTGAATACTACGCAGGGTGTGGCTACTCAATTACCAAATGTGCAATTATTCTAGATTTAGAAACCTAATTTAAAGATACATCAGAGATAAGTAATTGAGTTTAACTGGGTCAAATACTGGGGCATATTAATTATGTTCCAGTATTTTTTGCTAATTAACCTTAACTCAGATCAAGTTAAATAAATTATGCAATGACTTTTCATAAAAAGGAAATTAATTTCACAGAAAGTAACAATGTTTTATTTTTTAACTAAATTTAAACTATAAATTACCCATTAAATAAATATAAATAATAGCTTGACAGTGATAGAAAATCCCAGCGATATAAACATTGAAAATTTATGAAATACGCTCACGTTTCCCAACATAGTCAAGAAGATTGTGGTGCAGCTTGCTTGGCAGCGATCGCCAAATATTATGGCAAGAGTTTTACTCTCAGTCGCATCAGAGAAGCCGTAGGTACAGGACAATTTGGTACAACTTTATTAGGACTACAACGGGGAGCAAAAACACTAGGTTTTAATGCTTCACCAGTCAAAACTTCTCCCGAACTTTTAAACAGATTAAATGAAGCACCCTTACCTGCAATTGTTCATTGGCAAGGTAATCATTGGGTAGTATTCTATGGTAAAAAAGGCAGACAATTTATCATATCTGATCCAGCAGTAGGTGTCCGCTATCTATCTGAAAAAGATTTAGTAGAGGGTTGGACAGATTGGTTAATGCTGTTATTAGAACCCGATCCAGAAGAATTTTTCAAAGCAGAAGATGATCAAATTGGTGGTTTTTGGCGTTTCTTCAAGCGCGTGTGGAATTTTCGCGCTATTTTAGCTCAAGCTTTACCTCTCAACTTGCTTTTAGGATTATTATCTTTAGCGTCTCCTTTCCTATTACAAATTCTCACCGATGATGTTTTAGTGCGTGGAGATACTAAACTACTGACTACTATGGCGATCGCTGTAGTGGTAATGAACCTAATTTCTAGTAGTCTTTCTTGGGTTCAGTCTAACTTAATTGCTCACTTTGCTCAACGTCTACAATTAGGATTAGTCCTAGAATTTGGCAGACAAATATTACGCTTACCACTTGCTTACTATGAAGCTCGTCGTAGTGGAGAAATCGTTAGTCGTCTGCAAGATATTAACCAAATAAATCAATTAGTTACTCAAGTTGTCGTCAGTTTACCCAGCAGATTTTTTATCGCCTTAATTTCCTTTGGTTTCATGGCTTTTTATAGCTGGAAACTAACTTTAGTAGCTATCTGTATTGCTGCTTTAATGACCATAGCTCCATTAATATTCCAGCCTACATTACAACAAAAGACCCGTGAACTATTAGTTAAAGATGCCGAAGTACAAGGTGTTTTAGTAGAAAGTTTTAAAGGTGCATTAACTCTCAAAACTACCGCCGCTGGTTCCCAATTTTCCGAAGAATTTCAATCTCGATTTAGTAAGCTTGCCACCTTGACATTACGCACAATGCAAATTGGCATTATTAATAATACATTTTCTACCTTTATTTCTGCAATTGGCGGTATAGTTTTGCTCTGGTTTGGCGGTAATTTAGTCATTAACCCAGATGAAAACCTAAGTATTGGGCAGCTATTAGCCTTTAATTCAATGAATGGTAATTTTCTAGGTCTAATAGCTACTGTCATCAGTTTTGTTGAAGAATTTACCCGTGCCAAAACAGCCGTACAAAGATTGACAGAAGTTATTGATGCTACTCCAGAAAATGAAAATGACGACAGAAAACCATTTGCAAATATTCCTGGTGATGCTGACATAATTTGTACAAATATCAACTTTCATTATGCAGGTAGAATCGACCTTTTAGAAGATTTTTCCTTAACCATTCCCGGTGGTAAAGTTGTGGCTTTAATTGGTAAATCTGGATGTGGTAAAAGTACCCTTGCTAAACTACTTGCTGGTTTATATCCTCTCCAGTCAGGCAATATCCGCATTGGACTTTATAACCTCCAAGACCTTTCTTTAGACAGTCTCCGTCAACAGGTGGTACTTGTTCCCCAAGATGCCCATTTTTGGAGTCGTTCTATTGTGGAAAACTTCCGTTTAGGAGCGCCCTACGTGACATTTGAGCAAATTGTCAGAGCTTGTCAAATTGCCGGTGCTGATGAATTTATCAGTAAATTACCAGAAAAATATCAAACTATTTTAGGTGAATTTGGCGCAAATATTTCCGGTGGCCAACGTCAAAGATTAGCCATAGCTAGAGCTATTGTTACAAGTCCACCAATTTTAATTTTAGATGAATCTACAGGTGGACTTGATCCTGTCAGTGAAGGGCAAGTTTTAGATCAATTATTTACACATCGCCAGGGTAAAACAACAATTTTAATTAGTCATCGTCCCAAGGTAATTAATCGTGCTGATTGGGTTGTTTTACTAGATCAGGGAAGATTAAAAATACATGGTTCTTTGCAGGATTTAAAGGTAAAAACAGGCGAACATTTAGATTTTTTAATTCCCTAATTCAACATAATCCCTAATTCAACATAATTAAATTATCAGGTACTTATGCTCTACACTCATAATCAAAAATTGATCTCTTCAGGAGAAAATGATGAGCTTCTTCCTCCTATTAGTCGTTGGACTTCTTTAGCAGGAATATTTCTAATTAGCACTGTTGCTAGTGGGATTGCTCTCTCTTCATGGATTAAATATAATGTTACAGTCAAAACAGTTGGTACTGTGCGTCCTACGGGTGAAGTTCGTCTAGTACAACCACAAATGGAAGGAACGGTTAAAACCATTTTAGTCAAAGAAAATCAACCTGTGAAAATAGGAGATGTAATTGCTAATTTGGATAATGAACAATTACTAATTAAAAAAAGTCAACTGCAAGGTAATATTCAACAAGGTGGTTTACAACTAATTCAAATAGATGCACAAATTCAGAATTTAGATAATCAGATGTCCGCAGAAAAAAAAGTGATCGAAACTGTTATTGCTACTGCAAAAGTAGATTTAGCCCGCAACCAACGGGAATATCAAGAACGAAAAGTTAATACTAACAGTGATTTTCTAGCTTCAGAGGCAAGTTTGCAAAAGGCTAAAACCGATTTACAAAAAGCTCAAGCTGATTTAGAATTTGCGAAATTAGACCGCGATCGCTATGAGCAATTATCAAAAATTGGCGCAATTGGGAGACGAGAATTTGAACAAAAACAATTAGTTGTGCAACAAACACAATTAAGACTACAAGCTGAAAAAAAGTCATTTGAAATAGCTAAAATCAAACTCCAATCAGCTAAAGCAGCAGTAAATCCAACTCCCGCAACAGTGATGATGGCACAAGAACGTATTGCCCAAGAAACTGCTAAAGGCGAAGCTAATATTGCTAGTTTAAATAAAGAGAAACAAGCATTACTTGAGCGTCGCGTGCAATTACAAGCCCAAATTAATCAATCACAAAAAGAACTGGAACAACTGGAAAATCAGATTCGCAAAAGCAGTATTTTTGCCACTAGCAATGGTATTATCCTCAAGCTAAATTTACGTAACCCAGGTCAAGTAGTGCGTGCTAGTGAATCTATTGCAGAAATTGTTCCTAATTATGCTGCATTAGTCATTAAAGCTATGATTCCTAAAAATGAAATTAAAAAAGTTACCGTTGGTCAAAAAGTCCAATTGCGTGTAGATGCTTGTCCATATCCTGATTATGGCACACTTAACGGTGTGGTCAACAACATTTCCCCAGATGTCATTATAACCCAAAATAAAAATCAAGGTATAGCCTCATCTAATAATTTGAGTTTTTTTGAAGCAACAATTCAACCAGAAACTCTTGAATTTGGTAATACTATTCGCCAATGTCATATCCAAGCAGGAATGGAAGTAAAAGCTGACATTATTTCCAGAGAAGAAACAGCATTACAATTTATGTTGAGAAAAGCAAGACTAATTACTGACTTATAAATAGTTACAATTAAGACAAGACTAAAAAACAACGACTAAAAAACTATCTGACAGAGGATGAATTGTAATATTTCCAGGACTTACCAAAAAGGGAACGAAAGTAGGGGTAATTCATGAATTACCCCTACGCAAGAATAAGGTTTTCAGTCACATCTTGCGTAA
Organism: Sphaerospermopsis reniformis; assembly: GCF_005402885.1. Lineage (NCBI taxonomy): Bacteria > Bacillati > Cyanobacteriota > Cyanophyceae > Nostocales > Aphanizomenonaceae > Sphaerospermopsis > Sphaerospermopsis reniformis. The sequence goes on along the minus strand of NZ_BJCE01000110.1, from coordinate 7,331 downwards.
GTCCTAATTTCATCCAAATTTCTCATACCAATTCACTAAAATTAGGCAACAGATTACAACCAAAAACCCTACATATAATCTGCATTTCTGAATTTTCAATTATGAATTGGTATCAATATCTATTACTGATATTACTGACACTCAAGGCATAACAATTGTCAAGTTTATGACCTATGAACAAAGCATTCAAGAAGCATTACAGTGGTGGTCTTATAGACAATCCATAAAACTGTTTGGGGAAGCAGAAAAAATTCGGGACAGTTTGTTACAAGAAACTTTCACCATTCGTCGCAGTTTAGATGTATTAAAAATAGATCATCCAAATTTATTAATTCAGAATTGCTATGAACACACCAAAAAAATTGATAATTTTCATCACTCTTTAGTTCAGTTGAGCGATCGCCTGTGTCCAGTGTATATTCAAGAGAGTTTACCACTCTCAATCCAATGCTTGTTAGAACCTTGGGTCTTATCTAATACTCATATCTATTTCCATATTGATATGCCAGCATATTGGCAACATGAGTCTGTAGAAGGTAGTCTCATAATTCTACGAGCTTTAGAAGAATTATTAAGAATAACTTTGCGAGAAAATTTCACACCTATTGCAATTTATATCAGTTTACAACTCAAAGAAAATACCAAAAAATTAACTGTCAGAATCACCTATTCTGATCTATCTAACCTAACGTCTTACTCCTATCTACCGGAATTAAATTATCTCAGTGATAGCCTAGAATTTTTAATGTCTGGGCAATGCTTTTACAACAGTAGCAATCATAGGATAGCTTGGTATTTTTGTTGGTAGGTTTTATTTGTTTTTACCTTGCAGGGGCGAAGCCTTCGGGTGATAACTTATCGCTGAAACCAATTCATATTCTATCAGAATGCTTCGCCCTCGGTGTTCTAGCAAATATTTTCACCAAAATAATTATATTAATTTCAGTAAAATTCTCCGGGGTAAGGGTGACATCCCTCATAGCAAATAAACCAACATAAATACAATTTAGGAAAAGCTAATTATTATTCAGTATTGAAGATGGAACAAATTTTATCAGCAAATAAATTGCTGAAAATTTTGGTAATTGATGATCATGAATCAGTTTTAAGTGGAACAATTGACATTCTCAAAAAAAACTATCCTAGTGCTGAATTTATAACCGCAATTAATGTCAATAATACTCTTGAACAACTTACCAGTTTTCAGCCTGATTTGATAGTTATGGATCTTTCAATTCCCGAAGAAAAAGGACTGACTGCGCGACCTGACAACGGTATTCAACTATTGAAAATTTTGATGCAAAAATATCCTCACTTAAATATTGTTGTCCAAAGCGCCCATGCAAGGACATTGGTACGTATTCGTTTGGATATTGATAGTCACAAAGGAGGTTTTACTATTGCTGATAAAAGCATTTCAACCCAAGAAATGTTAACAAGAGTAGATTGGGCATTACAAGGATTAACTCATACAAAAGATATCAAAGGAATTTACTCAGGATTAGAAGTAAAACCCGAATGGTTAAAAGTCCTAAATTTGGCTTTTCAAGAAGGATTACAAGATAAAGCAATTGCTGAAGAAATGTGTGTATCTGAACGCATGGTGCGTCATTATTGGAGTAAGTTACAAGATGCTTTAAACGTTTACCCAGAGGAAGGTAAAAATATCCGCATTCAAACAGAAAATAAAGCGAGATCAGAAGGGTTGATTGATTAATGATTAATGATTAATGATTACTGATAGCTGAATACTAACAAATAACCATTTCAATTCTGTCAATTTTCAATTGTCAATTGTCAATTGTCAATTAATATTGAAAGCTTATGCAGTCTAAATTTTGGATGAAAATGAAATCAGGATGGCAAAATATGTGGATGTTAAACACATATCCAGTCACAAATATTATAGTGATTAGTATTGTCATCTCTAACTTAGTCAGTGCCAGTTATGTACTATTAACTTGGGGTTGCTTAATTCCAAAATTTTCCGCAATTATAGTCTTAGCTTTAAATGCTATAGCTATCACAGGTATATATCACTATAGCCAAATCGTTAAATCGGGAATTAAAGCTAGAAAAGCGATGATTGAAGTTGCATTTGAAACCATCCATAACGGACCACTACAAACTCTCAATAGGGTTTTAAGATTGGTGAAGTTACAAGATTTATCAATTAAGAAAATCCTACCGGAGTTAGAAAAAGACCTAGAAAATTTAAACCAAGAATTAAGGGGAATTTATGAATTTTGGCAACAGGAAAGCCTCACACATCAAAAAACAAACCTTTACTTAGGAAACAGTATAATTATCAATCTACAAGAACCCCTGCACGAAATTCTCTATCAAGTTTATAGTCACACCTTAGAACGAGATTTTCCTTGCTTTAGAACCATCAAATTAAAAATTCGTAATTTTGAACCTATAGACGAACACAGTTTAACTATTGAAGACAAACGAGGAATTTGCCGATTTTTAGAAGAAGCTTTGTGTAATGTGGGTAAATATGCTACAGGAGCAACCTGTCTCAAAGTTAATTGTTCTTTTTCTATGGGTTGGCACACACTAAGTGTTGTAGATGATGGTTTAGGCGTTAACTCATCTGTTAACTCATTTAAGAGGGAAGGTCAGGGAACAAAACAGTTTAAAAATTTAGCCCGACAAATTAAAGGTAAATTTCAACGCCTTCCCATGTATCCTCAAGGAACTATTTGTGAGTTATCTTGGCCTGGTTATCTTGTGAGTTATTATAAATAAATCCTCAGTTTGAGTTAGAGGAAGGCTAGAAAACGCTGTGCAGATAACATTTTTAGGAACAAGTTCCGGTGTACCTACAAGATCACGTAATGTTTCCAGTGTGGCACTGAGATTACCACAACGGGCAGAACTATGGTTGTTTGACTGTGGTGAAGGTACACAGCATCAAATTTTGCGGAGTGATCTGAAAATTAGCCAACTCTCCCGAATTTTTATCACCCATCTCCACGGAGATCATATTTTTGGCTTGATGGGACTTTTAGCCAGTTGTGGTTTAGCTGGAAATGTAGACAGAATTGATATCTACGGTCCTGCTGGGTTAAATGAATATCTGCAAAGCGCCTCACGTTACTCACACACCCATTTTTCTTACCCCATCAAAGTACATACTGTTCAACCAGGGGTAATTTACGAAGATGATGAATTTATTGTTAGCTGTGGTTTGTTACATCACCGCATTACAGCTTTTGGTTATCGTGTAGAGGAAAAAGACAGAACCGGACGCTTTGATGTGGACAAAGCCAAAGCTTTACAAATTCCTTCTGGTCCTATTTATGGAAAACTCAAACGCGGTGAAACTGTAACCCTGCAAGATGGAAGAGTAATTAATGGTAGTGAATTATGTGGACCTACGGAAATTGGCCGCAAATTTGCCTATTGTACAGATACTGTTTATTGTGATGGTGCTGTCAAATTAGCCCAAGATGCAGATGTATTAATTCATGAAGCTACCTTTGCCCATCAAGATGCAGATATGGCTTTTCAAAGATTACATTCTACCAGCACAATGGCAGCACAAACAGCTTATTTGTCCGGGGTGAATCAATTAATTATGACTCATTTTAGTCCTCGTTATACTCCCGGTAATACCATTGAGTTAAAAGATTTGTTGAAGGAAGCCCGTGCGATTTTTCCTAATACTATCATGGCGCATGATTTTATGATTTATGACATACCTAGAAGGCGAGAAGTTGTGAAAAATTAGGTAAGTATTCAGCTATCAGTAATCAGTAATCAGTAATCAGTAATCAGCTTTTACCTAGAGTTAAATAGGGTTTGCTGAATAAACCTAAAACCTTGATATATCAAAGGTTAGAGGCTGATAAACACAGAAATTAGTGCAAGGGTTTTGAAGGGTATACCGGAAAAAGTGTGCATTTCTTGGGATTTCAAGAGATGGCAAAGAAATTTTCAAATCTCCTCCTGACTCCTGACTCCTATGCCCTCACGGAAAGACTTTCTCAGCAACCCCTAAATAGGTTTGTCATAATGGTAAACTTTCTGGGAAATGACATACTTAAAATCAATGCAAACTCCACAAATAACCCCTTTGAATAAAAACTATCATTTTCACTATTCCTTTAATAAAAACTCTCTTAAACCAGTAATTCTGTTTTTACACGGGTTTATGGGAAATATTTATGAATTTGATGAAGCAATTCAACTATTAGGTGATGATTTTTCTTATCTTACCCTGGATTTGCCAGGACATGGTAAAACAAAAGTTTTATGCGGTGATGAATGTTATAAAATAGAAAATACCGCCCAAGCTATCATCAACTTATTAGATGAATTAAAAATAGCACAATGTTTTTTAGTTGGTTATTCAATGGGAGGAAGATTAGGATTATATCTCACTTTACATTTTCCAGAAAGATTTATCAAAGTTGTATTAGAATCTGCTTCTCCTGGTTTACCAACAGATGCAGAAAGATTATCCAGGATTAAAGGTGATTATCAAATTACCCGAAAATTAATTAGGATGATTGATAAATCGGAATTTCAGGTTTTTTTACACAATTGGTATAATCAGCCAATTTTTGGTAATATCAAAAATCATCCAGTATATCAAAAGATGATAGAAAGTAGGTTAGAAAATAATCCTTTAGCACTTGCCAAATCTTTGCAATTTATGGGTAATGGATACCAACCTTCTTTGTGGGACAAACTAGAAGCAAATCAAATTCCTTTACTTTTATTAGTAGGTGAATATGATGAAAAATTTGTCCATATTAATACAGCAATGTATTACAGAAATTCATTAGTAACTCAACTGCAAGTCATTCCCAAAGCTGGACATAATATTCACTTAGAAAATACACAGAATTTTGTGGATCATCTGGGAAAATTTTTGTTAGAAAACTAAACTACAATTTTAATACAATTTTAATACAATTTAAATACAATTTAAATACAATTTAAATACAATTTTAAAATCTAACATCATCTAATTTGTTGTGAATCTGGCAAAGAATTTGATGATGGTGGCGCTGGTAATGCTTGAGGATTATTCACTGTTGGTTTATTAGCCAGTGCTAATTCTTCTTGTAAAACCTTTTGATAAACTTGAGGCAAAAAACGAGTATTAGAATTAGTTTCTATCCCATATCCTAAACTTGTCCACGTGGGAGAAAGTCGCCGTAAAACATCATTTAATTTGCCATTACGTAACTGTTGAGAAATATCAACTCCCCAAACTTTAGAATCATTCAACCAACGATAAACTACTACATCTTGATATTCAGCGTCAAAACTATAACTATGCCAAAATCTCAACCCTGGGGGATGAGGATGATAACGGGGTGCAATGTCATACCAAGTAGTATTAATAATTTGATATCTACCCGCAGCAGTAGAACAATTTCCTTTATTTGGACCATTGACAATGGTTACGCATATCTGTGGATGACGACTCAAATCATTCACCTGTTTACCACCATATAACACAGAATAAGGACGTGGAGTGTTAGACTCACTAAAAGAAATCGTCCGCATCAAAGCACGGATGTAAGGATCTCCGTCTTTCATCACCAAAGGCGGATTTTTTCGCTCAAATATGGGATCTATTTTTGATTGCAAATCACCAAAAATGTACCATTGAAAAAGATACACAAAAGCCAGAAGTGATGCAATCGGACCAATTAATTTTTCTACACCTTTGAATTTAATAGTCATTTTTTATCAGTTATTCGTCATTCATTGGGCATTGGGCATTGCTAATAAACATCTTCTGTCACCTGTCACCTGTCACCTGTCACCTGATTTCTTGAAATAATTCCTGGAAGCTTTTAGGGGTAACTTCAGGTTTAGCGACAATCTCGACAATTTTATTACGTGCAGCATTTTCGAACAAAGACTCGACACAAACCTGAGCCACTTTTTGCCGGGGGATGCTACCATCAAATAAAGTATCAGCGCCTTGCATAACTATCCCATCGGTGTTATCTTCGTTTTTCAGCCCTCCAGGTCTGACAATTGTATAAGTGAGTCCACTTTTCTGTATGTATTCCTCAGCTTGTTTTTTCCAGGCTAAAATTAACCAAAACAAGTTTAGCGGATGAAAAAACTGGGAAACACACAAAGAAGAAACCAGGATAAAATGCTCAATTTGCTGGGATTTAGCCGCATTCACTAAGTTTTTCGTACCTTGAAAATCTACTTGATAGGGTCCTGTAGGATCAAAACTGGGTCTTGCACCAGTAGCGCACAGGACTACCGTACTATCACCTATGGCAGCAGTTAGGGTTTCTGGTGATAACACATCCCCCACAACTAACTCAACTTCAGGAGATAGGATAGCTTTAGCTTTTTGGTGATCCCGTACCAAAGCACGAACAGGAATATTTCTGGCTACTAACTCTTGTACAATGCGGCGACCGGTTTCACCTGTTGCACCTGCTACAAATACTTTCATGATTTACGCTATCCTGAGAAACTAATATGTGCTGTTTTCGTTCTTAATTGTAGTGATTCTATGGAGGTGATAACAGACTTTTTGATGTTTTGATGAAATTTGTATTTTTGTGTGAACAAACTCTCCCTGATTGGGAATCAATGGTATAGACAAACTTTTTAAGTATACAGAAAACGCATTTATGGTAGCAAACAACTGGGAATTTCAAACCTTGGAAATAACTGAATCAGTTTTACCAGTGGGTTCAAGCGTAACCTCAGATGAAACACCAGCCAAAGACACTCATGCAGGTCCTAGTAAATTCCATAGCCGTCATCAAGACTGCATGGAAATGTATGCTTCTCAAGAACAGGTTGCTGAATATCTCAATTCCCATTCTTCATGGTTTGTGCGTTGCGCTGAACCTATGAGGGTTGAACCTTTGGGTAAAAATGGTTATGCTTTGGTCATTGGGCGCTTTGGTGCTTTTGGTTATGAGGTAGAACCAAAAATAGGTTTGGAATTGTTAGCACCACAGGAACGTAAATACCACATCCGTACAATTCCTATCCCTAACTACCAAGCCCCTGGTTATGATGTAGACTATAATGCGTCTTTGGAATTAGTAGCAAGTTTGCCGGGGATGACTAGGGTAGAATGGCAGTTAGAGTTGATTGTTGATCTGCATTTTCCCAGATTTATTCACCGTTTACCCCATGCTTTGATTCAGTCTACAGGCGATCGCCTACTGCATCAAATTGTCCGTCAAGTCTCTCGTCGTTTAACTCATAAAGTTCAAGAAGATTTTCATAACTCTCTCAATATTCCTTTTCATCCCAAGAAAAAGTTTTTTGGCCATTAGTCATGGGGCATTGGGCATTGGGCATTGGGCATTGGGCATTGG
>NZ_BJCE01000109.1:0-17887 GCF_005402885.1 Sphaerospermopsis reniformis | reverse complement strand
CCGGAAAAAGTGTGCATTTTTGGGGATTTCAAGAGATGGCAAAGAAATTTTCCAATCTCCTCCTGACTCCTGACTCCTGACTCCTGACTCCTATGCCCTCACGGAAAGACTTTCTCAGCAACCCCTAATTAGATCCCCGATTTTCTCAGATGAAGTCGGGGATTTTTATGTTTCACGCAATCTCCGTCAGGAGATCCCGCAGGGTAGACGCAAAGACGCAAAGGAAGAAAGAAAGGAAAGGTTAGGTTACAATGAGAATATAGAGGCAAGCAACCCAGCTTTATTATGAGTATGAATTTACAAGAGAAAACAATTGCTCAAATCCAGCAAATGCCAGATTCTTTAGTTAAAGAAGTATCTGATTTTATAGACAGGTTGTTAACTAAATACAAGCTTGAACAAGGAGAATGGTCTTTTAATTTTGGCGAATCTATTGATACAGCAGAATCTGATTTTGCTGACTATTTATCTAATTTAGAAGATTATGAACAACGTTTGGCAAGTGGGGAAATTAAGTGGTAGATATCAAAAGAGGAGATGTAGTTCTCTGTGATCTGAACCCTGTTATTGGCACAGAACAAGCAGGAATCAGACCTGTTGTAGTAGTGCAAATTGATCGAGCAAATGCAGTCAGCCCCCATACCATTATTGCACCATTCACATCAAAAATTAGACGAGCTATTTTACCGTCTCATGTGCTTATTCCTGCTGGTATTGGTGGTTTAAGCCAAGATTCTGTAGTGCTTTGTGAGCAAATTAGAGTTGTTGATAAATCAAGGATTATCAGATTAATTGGTCACTTGGATGATAATTATTTAAATGATTTAGAGATAGCTTTGTGTACTATACTTGGGTTGAATATTGTAAATAATAATGAATGATATGAGGTTGGTGTAGATAGTGAAAACCCAACAGCAAAGGACTGGTTAATGTTGGGTTTCCTTACGTCAACCCAACCTACTTTATTAAGTTACAAAAATTCCCAAATGCGAATTAGAGAAATACCAGTCACTTTCTCAAATATAGACACTAAACCTGTAAGAATTAGACTTGTCAAAAATAACTCCATTGATATGTCTACAGATTTTTCTAACCATTTAGGTGCTTTTTCTGCTAATGTTTTTCTGACAAGATACAAAATGGGAACAACTATCAAGCTTACCCAGCCAGCTATTGTAGCCCATACAATATTGAGAACAGTAGTTAGAAAAGTAATAAGGCTTCCAAAAAATAAAATCAAGAACCAGTTAATTCCTTTTAAAGTGCCTATTATACCTAAAATTACTAGAGCAGTAATTCCACCTAAGATAGCACTCAGAATTGATATAACTACATAGGTTGAAAATAAAATGTCAGAATCTTGCAAAATAGCAATATTTATGTCTAAATTGATACCTAGTGCAAATCCCCAAAGCAGACCCTTTGTTAGTTCGCGCTGAAAGTTTATAGTCTCACTCATTTTTAATGCAGTCAATATTGGAACATTAAAAACTATAGTGTAAATTAAGCAACAAGTCTACAAATTTACTATCTGATTAGCTAGGTTTAAGATTCGGTTAAACAATAACCTACTCCTTCTCTCTCTGCGCCTCTGCGCCTCTGCGTGATCAAAAATCAATCCACCACATCAAACCAAATAGGCGTTAAATCATCAACATTACCATTATAATTAATAGTAATTTCCTGACCTTCCCGAATATATTTATAAGCAATAATCTCTATTATTTGTTGATCAAACTTTTTCACATACAGCGCATTAGGCTGATAAGAATGATTAAAAAGAGACCCATAACCAAGAGCGATCGCCCCACTTTCTCCATGCCAACCAAAATAATAATTACATAATACCGTATGGGTAATTAACTTAACTTGTTGTTTAGGAATAACAATCACATTGGCGATATCAATTATTTCCCCAAGCTCAAAATCCCTCTGAGCAAAAACACCTCTTCCTTTGATTTCTGTATCACGAACTACTAACATAAATCTATTTTGTCTGATCTGTGAGAATGATGTTTAACTAATCACTACAGATAGACGCAGAGACAATAAAGACAAATTTTTTTCACTTACTTACGGCTGCTATAGTCACTATAAAGTTAATATTTAGAGACATCATCAAAATTTCCGTAAATTTTAATTTTTGTTGAGGTTTATGTGGGGGAACTGTGCAAAATTGAGAATATTCATGTTATTATAAATATCCCATGCTCACGATCATAGGTTGTGGAAATCTCAATCGTAATGACGACGCTGTAGGCGTAATTATTGCCCAACGTTTACAGCAATATCTCGCCGAAAATCCTCACCCCAAAGTCCGCGTTTTTGATTGTGGTACTGCGGGAATGGAAGTGATGTTTCAAGCGAGAGGAAGTGAAAAATTAATTATTCTGGATGCTAGTTGCACAGATTCCCCACCAGGTGCTATATTTAAAGTCCCAGGGAAAGAATTAGAAGCTCTACCCGAACCGAGTTTTAATTTGCATGATTTTCGTTGGGATCATGCTTTGGCTGCTGGGAGAAAAATCTTTTTAGATGATTTTCCCCAGGATGTGACTGTGTATTTAATTGAAGCTGCAAATCTTGATTTTGGACTAGATTTAAGTGCTGCTGTTCAACATTCTGCTGATTTAGTTTTGGCAGAACTAATCACAATTATAAGTCAGAATGTGACGGCTTGATTTCCAAAATTCAGGAGTAGGGGCGAAGCATTCGGAAAATAACCTGTGATAAAAATTGATAATTGTTCGCCCGAATGCTGAATACTGAGAATTAAGAATCTCAAATCCAAAACCCAAAATCCAAAATCCAAAATCCAACTATGCCCAATCACGGTAAACTGAGAGTTCATCTACCCTCATTTCAAATGGTACAGCATTAGGGTCAGGAGGACAAACGCGAATTTTGGCACTGCTAACAATACCATAAAGAATACTAGCCATTGGGACGATTTTTTGCAAAATTTTCCAATTGCTAACTTGATCTGGACATTCAATTACTAAAGTTAAAGCACTAGCATCAGTCGTCATATACCAACGACAATGAGAGAGTAAATTTTGAATAATGCGATCGCATCCTTGATAAAAGTACCGACTAATAGAATATTCTAGCTGTTGTCGCAGGATAATATCTGCTGATGTTGCTTGCATAGGGTGCTTGTCATCAGCATTGAATTCTGATTCTCTTCTGCTCATTTCGGTTGCTTTTCCTATTTTATTTACCAATGGCCATTACATAAAGAACATCCTTATTGGTTAGTAGAAATGCTTGGGCTTCATCATCATAAAAAGCACCAATACCACTACAATCTATTCCCCAATAATTGCAGGATAGATATACTCGTTGTCCGATAAAACCAGCTAATTGCATAGCAGTTTGATAACTCAAATAATCGGACACAAAAAACAAAGTTACAGCGCAGTCTTTAGCCAGCGCCTGATGAATACACAAGTAACCTGTTTTTTCACTCAAATCACCCGACTCAATGAGATTCCTACCATGATATAAACCGGGTGTCATACCTTCAACACGATGCACCACCGAGTAAATTTCTATTTGCTCAAAATCTTCTGTAGGGATTGGTTGTTGAATATCTTGCCAAATTCGCCAATAGATTTCTTGAGTAATAGAATTTCTTTGAAAACGTCGAATAGAACGCCTGTTCCAAACGCTCTCAAAAAACCGTTCTCGGTGAAAATTAAATTGAGGATGTTCTAGCTTTTGCTGGTGACTAGGTTGCATTGATGTTGCTTGATAAGCATCTTCAATGAATTGATTCGCTTGAAAATAGTCAGTTCCACAGACAAAAGGAATGGATAACCTTAAACGTCTGACTGGCTTTTCTTGCGTCTCCCCCGATATCACACAACTACTAATAAACTCCTTATTCTCAAATCCTAAATCAGCATTGAGAGAGAGTTTATCAAAGTCAAAGATTAATTTGATGTTTTTTTCATGAAGATACGCTGAAGCTGCAATAGCGCCCATAAGGTGTCCGCTATCCAATAAGCAATATCTAATGCTCCTGTCTTGATATTTCCAGCTAGACCTATAATAAACACAACTAACTAAAAAAATGCAGCCGTTGATACGTTTATTAGGTATAATATAACTTTCTAACCCATCATCAATTAATTCATAAATCAACGTCAGACAATTATTCTCAACTTCTAGATGGTAGATGCCGTTTATAAATCCTTCAACCTCACGAATTTGGATATAAACTTCCGTGGGATATAACGCCCCAGCAGAGGGATTTACCCGGAGTTGATAGGTTTCATTTTTGTAAATCTTCTCAAAAGTAATGGCGCTTGTTAACTTGATAAAAGCATGAAATGGATTATTAGGAATTAATTTCACTCGCCGATAAAATTTAGGATAAACTTTAAAAGCGCGAGGTTGAGTTGATCCATCCACATAATTGGGATTCATTTGCACAGATAGGTAAGAATGCTTGGTAGCCTCATGAAAGGCTATTCCATAAAGCTTACTGTGTGGCATTTTTCAGTAACCTTAAAACTTCTATATTGCTGGCAAAGTCAATTGCTTTATAGTCATCCAAATTGTGTAAATTCATGTTAGGATTATGTTGTAATAGCAATCTCACTACTTCTGTCTTTCCAGCCGATGCACCATACATCAGGACAGTTGCACCATTATCATTTTGATTGTTAATATCTATGTTGGCTTCTAGTAGTAAATTCATTAAATCGTAGTGATTCCCAAAACACGCAAACCACAAAGCATTATTGTGATCATCGTTAGTGGCATTGATATCCGCACCTGCATTAATTAATTCTTTCACCACTGGGTAAAGTCCATCTCTAGTGGCTTTCATTAAAGCTGTATCACCATTTTTACCCCGCTGATTTAAATCTTCGGGATTGTAATTATTTGCTAATAGCCATTGGCAGGTTTCTGTACTTAATTTGAGTTGATTTGGTTGACTCATAATTATAGTTGAGTAAATAACTTAAACAAGAAAAATATGATGGCTGATTACTGATAGCTGATAGCTGAATACTTACCAAATAAAAACGGAATGGTGAGCAATGCCCACCATATTTAAAAGCTTTATTTGAATCAGAGAAAAAACACAGTAGCTGGAGAACAATTGTGATACCAATTCTTTGTGACGTTGCCAGAGATTTGATCCCCCCAACCCCCCTTAGTAAGGGGGGCTAAGAGATGAATTGATCATCCGGGAAGAGAAAAGGTATAGCAAGCACTCAGGTAATTAGGACATCAACTGATGACAAAACTAAGATACAAATTAACTTTTAAATCTGTCACCTGTCACCTGTCACCTGTAACCTGTCACCTAGTAAAACTGTTAGCCGGCTGTCACTGGTTTTTTATCGTCAGCAAACAGTTCTCTAGCAGATTTGCATGGTTTTGGTACACCATAAAAAGTAGCTTCTGCTTCGAGTTCGTCTACTATATCCCAAGCTTCAATTGCTCGTTTAGAATCTGGACCATAGTTAGCAGAAATTAACCGAGCTTCAGACACAGCTTTCTGTATCTCTTTGCGTAGGAATTTTAATTTTGGTTTATCTACAAAGTTACCCTTGGTGAGAATATCAGTCACAGAAATAATGCCTAATAATTCACCTTGAATAACAGGCGCACGCCATGTATCAGTATTAGCAAATAACCGCGCTACATATTCAACATCTAGGTCAGGATTGACAACTACGCAGGGTTTAGTCATCACTTCGTACACATGAACCGCTTCGGGATCTCTACCAAAAGCTGCAACTTTGCCCACGATATCCATTTCGGTAATCATACCGTAAGCATCGCCACTGTGACGAGGTTCAACAACTAAAGCCCGCAGTTCTTTGAGCCTCATTAGTTTGACTGCTTCTGCTACGGTTGCGGAACCGCGAATAGTAGCAACATCTTGAGTCATAATTTGTTTGGCTCTCATAATTCCTGCTCCTTTAATTCGGTGAGCGAATCATTGAATTACTTCTAAACTGCTGCGATTCTCCTAAACTTTTTCTCGGTAGTTTTTGCACCTTTGCACCTTAATCATCAATAGATATTGAATAGTGAGGCGTGTTATGTACTACTGGCTAAAAAGCAATTACTTGATGTGAACATTCCTAAACCGAATTATTAATAATCTGAGAGATTTTCATGAATCCGGTGATTTTAGAAATAAGATTTACGCAGGTTCTATATATTTTCATCTACCGTTCTTACTTTTTACCTTGGTTGTGGTTTAACTGGGGATCAAAGTAAGAGGTTTGGGATTTACTCTGTAATCGCTTCTTGTTGAGGTTTAGGTTCACTGCCAACAATTTAGCTTACTTATATAGTATCACTCTGGTCAGCAGGAAATATGAATGATTTATAAAGATCCACCCATTTTTGACCATAAATCGGATTAAAAAATTGTTAAGTGGATGACAGAAGCAAAAAATTATATTTGATGTTTTTGATATCAGATATTACGATTTATTATGAAATTTATTGGTTAAACATTTAGAAAAATTCCATTAAATAAATATAAAAATTATTGACTAGAAATACTATTTCTGAATTATGGCAGCAGCGGAAAATATGAGGTTTGACAAAATATATGTTTCATTTGTAGTCAATAGATACATTTTTGGGTTATCATAGTTATAATCTAGGTATTAATAACCTGGTTAACTTATCAATATATTGAAGACTGACGAAGTACATCAGAAATTGTAAATGTGAAATTGGAACTGTGAGTTTATGCTGTTACCAGTAGAATTAGCAAATCAAACTTTATATGAACAAGATTATTATTTGTGGTTGCGGACAACTATTAATCAACTGCGTGCTGGGCAATTTTCATCTGTAGATTTAGAGAATTTAATTGAAGAATTAGAAACTATGGGTAGAAGTCAGAAACGAGCTATTGAAAGTTTATTAATTAGACTTCTCGAACATTTGTTAAAACTTAAATATTGGGATAGTGAAAGAGAGCGTAATGAGGGACATTGGAAAGGGGAAATCAGGACTTTTCGCAGACAAATAAAAAAAGAATTGAAAGATAGTCCTAGTTTGAAACCTTATATTTTAGAAATCTTTGAGGAATGTTATGAAGAAGCAAGAAAAGAAGCAAGCGATCGCTCTCAACTTCCCCTGGATACATTTCCCATCAATCCCATTGGTTCTTTAGAGCAGGTTTTAGATGATAATTGGTTTGTTGGGAGATGAGAAAATAGCGATCGCTCTTTTATAAATCAATTCCAGAGTCAAAATTCACATTTATTGTGACCATGAATTTTGAGCTATGATTTGATTGTATAAATAATTCTCCAATTCTGAATCAACATCTAAAGCAAAACGTAGTTCCCTATCGTTGATATGTGGAAAATATGACTTTCCAAATCTTCTAAGTAAACTTCCACCAACTTGCGCTCCTCTTTGAATCTTGTGTTGCAAATGCAACCCAGTAACAAAAGCTGTTATCCGTGCTTTACTGTCAGTGTCATTTCTAATACAAGTTCTTAGAGCTATCTTAATATCTTCTTCTGGTGAACGAAGGTTAACGTTGTTTGTTGCAACCTGTATGAAATCAAAACAACCAAGTCCAGCTTGATAAATTTGCTTTCTGAGATTTTCGTCCTTAACTAATTTCCAAAATAAAGCAACAGCAATTTTTTCAACGGGATCAGGATCAGAAAACATAACTTACTTATTGATCAATATATAAACGTATAATTTAATATACACTACTTTTTATACTAAATCAAGAACTTAATTTAGTCCTTAACAATGAGTTGATTAGAACAGGTTTTAGATGATAATTGGTTTGTGGGATAATCTGGCATTAAGCATTCAGTAATCTAGTCATAAGATCCCGGACTTCTTTTATTATCATGTTAATAAAATCTGACTATATCACAGAAGTCGGGGATCTGGGTATCAACAAGTGTTATAGCTTAATCATTAAAATTTGGCTAAAATAATCATAGTTCAAATAATAAATAATTCCTGTTGTTTAAAATTAGATTCTGCCATACGGTTATTAGCTAGATTAACATAATCAGGATTGATTTCAATTCCTAAATAATGACGATTTAAATTTCTAGCTGCTAAACAGTCTTTTGGATCACATAATACCAAAAATTATTTTTGTTTTAATAATCTATTAGTTCCACCCTCAAGCACACGCACATAAATAGCCCGTACAGTGTCCCGATCTAAATTCATTGATACATTTCCAGCCTTAATTATAAAAGCCGGAAAATGCTGCTCAACAGTGATATTAGTTCCTGTATGAATACCCATTGATATCAGTTTCTTTCTCATAGTTTTATCCTGAGTTTGACAGACAGTAACAATTCCTATTTCTCCAGGTTTGAGCAATTCCAAAGAGCAACCAGTTACACTAAAAGGAGTAAACATTGCCGAACAATAATTAAAAGTAAAAAGTGAAACTTGAAATGATGAAAGATGATAAACATCCTCCATCATGGTAAAAGTTCAATTATGGGTTTAATTAGCAAAGCTAAACCCTAATTTTGTATTAAACCAAATAAGCTTCTTGGTGGGTTTTGATTGTACAGTTGGAGCGGGGATAAGTAACGCACAATAAAGTAAAACCTTTTTCTACTTGTTCATCATCCAAGAAGTTTTGATCATCTTGGTTGATTTCACCTTCAACAATTTTACCTACACAGCTAGAACAAGAACCAGCGTGACAAGAAACTGGTAAATCAATACCTGCATCTGCTGCTGCATCAATAATTGTGACATCATCATCACAGTCAATTGTGGTGTCTAATTCTTCTTTTTTGTTGATCAATCTTACTTTATAGGTTGCCATGTTTTACTTCTCCTCAAATTTGAATAGAACTTGTAATTTGGTTGCTTACTGTTTACATTTTCAGTAAGGTAAATCATCTCTTCCGTACACAAAAAAATGTAGAGTGTGTCTACGGAAAAGTTGTAAATTTGTAGGTGATGGAATGGAACTTAGAAAAGTTTCCATATCTATTTTTTCCTAAGTTCCAAATTTTTTTAGCTGCAAGGTACACCGTTAGGTGAACAATCTCCTGATTTAAAAGATTTGCCACAACCACAGGTGTCAGTTGCATTGGGGTTGGAAAACTTAAAACCGCTATCCATGACACCCTCAATAAAATCAATGACGACACCTTCTAATAAGGGCGCACTTTTAGCGTCAACGTAAATCAATACGTTACCTTGTTGGGTGACAATATCATCAGGTTGGGGCTTATTGGTAATTTCAATACCATATTCATAGCCACTACAACCACCGTTTTTAACGGAGATGCGGATACCTTTTTTAGCTTGATTTTCTTCCGCAGCAGAACCTTTTAAAAAAGCCCGCAAACGAAATTCTGCTTTTTCTGTTAAAGTAACAGTCATTTTGTTTCCTGTAGCGATGATTCTGATTTTCAGATGTAGGTTAATTATTACTGTGGTGGTGAAACTTTAAACTGATAAAGATTGAGATTGGGAATATCTCCAAGGTGCTGTATTACCGCAGACTGGACAATTGCGATCGCGTTGAGAACGACTTTTAGCAAATTCCATTCTACTGAAATCAATTGTTAGCAATTCCGATAATAATGGTTGACTAAAACCGGTAATTAACTTGATAGCTTCCAAAGCAGTTAAACAAGCTAAAGTTCCAGAAACAGCCCCTAAAACTGAAAAACCCCGGCGATCCCAATCTGGTTTTTCTGGAAACAAACAGGACAAACAAGGAGTTACACCAGGAATAATTGTTGTTAGGTAAGCCTCCATTCCATCCATTGCTGCTTCCACCATTGGTTTACGCCACTTTACACAAGCTTCATTTAATAAATTACGCTCGGTAAAATTGTGGGCGCAGTCCAAAGCCATATCCGCAGATTGCACCAACGAATCTACATTTTCGGGGGTAATATAATCATGAATTGCCTCAATTTGCACATCAGGATTAATAGCTTCCAGAGTTTCTTTAGCCTTAAAAACTCTTGGTTTTCCCACCCAATCATCAGTCATTAAAATCTGACGATTCATGTCATCGAGACGCAAATCACCACCCCGGACTAGGATGAGCCGCCCAACGCCCGCTACTGCTAGGTAAAGCGCCGCCGTTCCACCTAATCCCCCCACACCAGTCACCAGAACCGTCGCTGACTTCAGGCGCTTTTGAGCTATTTCGCCAAAATTCGGCAGCATCATTTGGCGACTATAGCGTTCTAATTCGGTAGGCGTTAGGTTGATCAATTTATACCTCCTAGTCAGACGTGATTTCTGTTAGCGTAACTACATTTTTTGGTTTGTCATTGAACACCTTGAACAATTTTTGTTCGTGGGGTGTTGATTCTATAAAAACTTGATAAGCTTGTTGCAAAGCTTGGCTGTATTTTTCTAACTTTTCTGCTGCACTTAGATTAGGATATTGCTCATCAATTTGATACATAAATTGAGAGAATTTTTTTAAGATATGCAGCCGATTGACATTGACAAAATGTTGATCGTAAGGCAGATTAAAAAACTGGAAATAAGCTTCTGCATCTACGATTTTTTTAAATTCTTCAATAGTTCCAGTCATTTACCGTTCTCCATTTTTTTTAGTTGTTGCTTGAGTTGATCTAACTCTTGATAGATTTTGTAAGTCTCATTGGCAACATCCATCAATTTTTCGTAATCTGTAGGTAGTCCTTCAGCTAAATCATGCAGATCCATTTTCATTTGACCTGCTTTACTATTTAGCTTTTTAATCGTGGTTTTCAGTTCTTCAATGGTCATTGGTGATTGGTCATTGGTGATTGGTAATTGGTAATTGGTAATTGGTAATGGGTAATTGGTAATGGGTAATTGGGTATTCTTCCCAGTCCCCAGTCCCCAGTCCCCAGTCCCCAGTCCCCAATCACCAAATATTACAAATTGCCTACTTCGGGGAAACGTTTGGCTAATTCAATTCCTTTTTCAACAAACTTTTCTCCCTCTTCATTCAGCTTTTCTAGAGATTCAAAACCAAAACGGTGAGCATCACGTAAGGTTTTTACAGTTAATAATAATCGTCCAGAAAAAACTAAAGCCCAACCAAAACCTTCATGACCTAATTCAATTACCACATTAGAAAGTAATCCAGTTTCCTTTTCTATGCTTGAGGCGATCGCTCTAAAAAAAGCATTAATGCGAGAAAGAGTAGCTGGATCAACTTCACCTTCTGTAGAAATTTCTTTTTTCTTTTGTTTTGTCACCACAAAAGGTTTAAGAATCAATTCATCAGACCAATTTTTGTAAAATCCATAGCTATCATTAGCTCGAATTTGTTGGACTAATGTTTTCAGAAAAGGTGAAGAAATTATCTTGCTTGTTGCGTTTCCGTTCACACTATTATTTTCACTCATACCGCAGCTTCGTTTTCAATTTCCTCTAAAAAGTTAGATTTCTTTTGACCTAAAGCTTTACGCAACCAAGGTGGAGGATTCCCTTTCAAAGTTTGCACTAATTTAGTCAAGATTTCTTCAATCTTTTCTTCTTCAGATTTCGCCTTAACAGGTGTCACACCATGCTTAATTAAACGAGCGGCCGCACTACCACCAATAGCCACTACATAAACTATTGTACAATCTTTTAAAGCCTCAAGTTTAGGGGTAATTTTATCCTCATTACCATCTTCTTTAAGATCACCATCAAAGGTTAAAGTTTCTAGAAATTGATATCCTTCATCTGTAATTTCATAGACATCAATTTCCTTAGCCCATCCAAAATGAGCATTAACATGAATTCTGTCAGTTGTCGTAAATGCAATTTTCACTTTCATTTGTCCTTTGTTAGTAATTAGTAATCAGTAATCAGCTTATTAACTGTCACCTGTCACCTGTCACCTGTCACCTGTCACCTGTCACCTGTCACCTATTACCTGTTCCCATTGTTTCATCATTAATGCTTCTTCGTGTTCTATAAATAGGTTGCCAATACCAAATAAAACATCCATAGAACCGCGATATCCTACCTTGGTAAATAAGCCATTTCCTAATCTGTCGTAAATAGGAATACCTAAACGATAGAGAGGAATAGAAAGACGTTTAGCAATAGTATTAACATTAGAATTTCCAATTAATAAATCAGAACCTACTGCTAAATCTTCCAAATCTTCTAAATCGCCAATAGTCACATTTTTAATGGTTAGATGCTCTAATAAAGGTGATTTTGTGGTAGTTACAGCCCCATGAATTTGCGCCCCCATTGACTGGAGAAAATGCACCATAGACCACATTAAATCCGGTTCTAAGGCTAAAGAAATCCGTTTTGCACCAAAATAAAAATGAGTGTCTAACATCGCATCTTGTAGCTGACGACGTTGGCGACAATATTTTTCTGGTACGGGATTTCCACTTAACACAGATAAGGCTTGTAGAAACTCATCCACAGGTTCTAAACCTGTTAAATCTCTGAAAACTTCGTAGTCTGTGTTAAACCTTTGCTGGAGAATTTTAGCTGCTCCTCGCATACTTTCACCTAATGCAATAGTGAAAGCAGAACTACCTAAAGATTGCAATTGTTTGATAGTTGTACCACTAGCAGTTATAGCACTATAATTATCCTCTAAATGTCCATCTAAAGAAGCTCCCAAATTAGGCACAAAAATAGGATCTAAACCGAAGGATTTAACCATTTCTTCGATTTCTTGAACATCTCCCGGAGTAAATGCAGAACCCGCTAAAATTGTGATTTGTTCTGGTTTTACCCCTCCTGCTTTGGGAACTTCTTTAACAATGCTTTCTACTGCAACTGCAAAACCATCTTGCAATGCACCTTTAAAGTCAGGAGTGGGAGCAAAAATAATGGCTAAATGATCTAATTCTGGATGACGTTTTCTAATTTCTTTTAAAAAACGTTCAATATCATCTCCTCTAGTTTCAGTTAACCCAGTGGTACATAAACCAATAATTTCTGGTTGTAATTTTTCTACTACTGTTAAAATTGCTTGTTCAACATTTTCTTCACCACCTAAAATGGTAGTAACTTCCGTCATTGCGGTAGTAGCTAAAGGAATCGCTTCCCGAAAATGCCGAACTAAAACAACTTTTGCAAAAGCAGTACAACCTTGAGAACCATGAAATAAAGGGATAGTTCCTTTTAATCCTAAAAAAGCTAAAGATGCGCCTAAAGCTTGACTTTGTTTAAGGGGATTAACAGAAACAGATTTTTCTGGAAGTGTAACAAGTGCCATAAATATAATCTCAATAATTGAAAATTGAAAATTGACAATTGATAATTAATAATTTTCCATTATCAATTATCCATTATCAATTTTTAATTTATTCCCAAGGTGCGGGTTTACGAATTTGTTCCCAAATTGGGCTATACAAAGCTTCGTATAATTCCCGTGCCATTTCTACCATTCCCATATAACCAGCATAGGGATGATGACGTTCTTGGTTAATATCTAAAAATGGGATTCTGGCTTTTAATGCTGTGTACTGGTTTCTTCCCCCAGCTATTAACATATCAGCCTTAGTATCTTCCACTAACTTGAGCAATTCTTTGGCATTTCCTTTTTCTAACATAATGCCATCATTGCCTAACAATTTCTTGATTTTGGATTTATCTTCTTCTGTACTTTTGCGGGTACTGGTGGCAACAACTTCTATTCCTAAATCTTTAGCTGCCGAAATAATTGACCAACTTTTTACACCACCAGTATAGAGTACAACTCGTTTACCTTTGAGTCTTTCTCTATAAGGTGCAAGGGCAATATCTAAAGCTGCTGTTTCTTCAGAAATTAATTTTTCTGTCCGTGCTTGTAAATCAGCATCACCTAATTTTGCAGCGACATTTCTCAGGCAACGGTTAATATCATCTATACCATAAAATGATTCTTCAATGTAAGGAATACCGTAACGTTCCTCCATTTTCCGCGCCATGTTTAATAATGCCCGTGAGCATATCATCACATTCAATTTAGCACGGTGAGCATAGGTTATTTCTTGATAGCGAGCATCGCCAGTAATTTTAGATAAAACGCGAATACCTAACTTTTCAAATAAAGGTAAAACGCCCCACATTTCCCCAGCAATATTGTACTCACCAATCAAATTAATATCATAAGGTGTAGTATATTCTGGTTCAGCAGTACCGACTACATAATCTAATAAAGCTTCACCACCAAAGCGATTTCCCAGATTTTTACTACCTATAAAACCAGGAGAAATAACAGGAACAACCGGAACACCAATTTTTTCTGCTGCTACTTTACAAACTGCTTCCATATCATCACCAATAAGAGCAGTTACGCAAGTAGCATATACAAAAACTGCGGCTGGTTTGTAACGTTTGTGAATTGCGAGAATGCCTTGATAAAGTTTTTTCTCACCACCAAAAATCACATCATTTTCTGTTAAATCAGTGGTAAAACCTGTTTTATAAAGCATTGGTCCAGAAGACAAACTTCCGCGACTTCCCCAAGAGTTACCAGCGCAAGCAATAGGACCATGTACCAAATGAGCAGCATCGGTAATAGGCACTAATGCTATCATTGCGCCATCAAAAGCACAACCACCTTGAGCAGCACCAGGTTGAGCTTGTTGGGTACAGGATTTGTTTTTCTTTTCTCCTTGTTTTTTTTGATTATGTTCGCATCCTGATTCATTCAGAAGTTCGTTAATTTTGCTTTGGGTCATTTTCATATTTATGTCTCGCCTGGGTTGATTTTTATTAATTAAAATTGTCAGCATTCAGCTATCAGTAATCAGTCATCAGCTTTTTAAGGCTACGCTGCTATGGAAAATCCTGATTTCTGACATTCAACATTTCTGCAAAACTATATAGACTTACCGCAAAATTCCTCTTAATATTAGATTTACACAGTTAAAATTTCAGAAAAGATATCTATTTATCTGTAACTGAATTTTAATAACATCAATCCTTGATAATTGCTCTTCTGTTTAGTTCAATACTAATGACTAATGACCAATGACTAATGACCAAGAAAAAAGTAATGGGTAATGAATAATAATTGATGTTTAGCAAATATATTGCGTCACATCTTCGCCACATTCGTCAACAAGATATGACAAAGCCCGAAATCGTAAACCGACAACTTCGTTATACAGAGGATTGATTTGACAAATTGCGGGAATATGGAAAGTGCGACCAAATAAATTAATATCTCGCTCGAAAGGACAACAACAGGGAATTACTCGACAAATTAGATGGGCTAGGCGATTATTTTTAACTGGGATACCATCTACTAACTTTCTCAGGGGACGGAAAATGTCAAAGTTTCCGGGGTTTTGGTAGCTGGGTGGATGATAGTTAGGATGTGGATGAGAATGGGGAATAGATGCCATAATGCAAACCTAAGATAACTACAATTTAGTAATCAGTAATCAGTAATCAGTAATCAGTAATCAGTAATCAGCATTCAATTATTCTGACTGCTCTACGGGCGAAGCATTCGGGCGATTAATTATCAATTTTTGTCGAAGGCTATTTTCCGAATGCTTCGCCCCTACGATTCCTGTTGTGATTTACTGGAATAGGGAATTGGGAAATAATACCCAATCCCCATTTATTCTTTGTTGTTTTGCTAGTAGTCAGATGTTTTTTAACACCTGACTGTTGATATTCTTAGCGTACTAAGTCGTAAGAAATATCGGTCTTACCAGCAACGTTGGTGTTGCGATCGATTTCTTCAAAGATTGTGTTAACAACCCAGTTCAACAAGTTGATTACACCTTTGTAACCGATGGTTGCATAGCGGTGGTAGTGGTGACGGTCCATGATGGGATAACCGATTCTTACTAAAGGTACACCACAATCACGCCACAGGTACTTACCGTAGGAGTTACCGATTAACAGGTCTACGGGTTCGGTGAACAACAAGGAACGTAAGTGCCACAAGTCCTTACCACCCCAGATTTTAGCGTCTTTACCAAATTCGCTAGAATCTAACAGTGCTTGCAGTTCTTTTTCAAATACTTCGTTGGTGTTGTGAACCAAAATGTGTACAGGTTCAGCACCCATTTCTAACATGAAGCTAACAACGCTGTAAACTAGGTCAGGATCACCGTAGATAGCGAAACGCTTACCGTGTACCCAAGCATGGGAGTCGGTCATAGCGTCAACTGCACGACCACGTTCTACTTCTAATTCAGCAGGAATGGGCTTACCAGTTAGTTCGCTGAGTTTCATCAAGAATTCGTCTGTACCCTTGATACCCCAAGGACGAGCAACACAAACATCTTGCTTCCATTCCTTAGCAATGTATTCACGGGTCTTGCTCAGGGAGTAAGCTTGAAGAGCAACAGTAGCTTTAGCGTTGATGGAGTCTGCTGCATCTTCTAACTTTGTACCACCGGGGTACATATTGAATTCACCATCGTTAGGTGCGTCAACATAATCACTGTTGTCAGATAACAAGGTGTAGTCAATGCCCATCAATTCAGCGATGCGCTTAACTTCACGGTTGTTTTCTACATAGGTGTCAAAACCGGGGATGAAGTTGATTTTGCCATTGCTGGTAGCTTTCTTCTTACCTGCGGTCAGGTTAGAAAGAATGCCCTTCATCATGTTGTCGTAACCGGTGATGTGAGAACCTACGAAGCTAGGAGTATGTGCGAAGGGTACGGGGAAGTCTTGGGGAACTGAACCAGCGTTTTTAGCGTTGGTGATAAACGCACCTAAGTCATCACCGATAACTTCAGCCATACAGGTGGTGCAAACTGCGATCATCTTGGGTTTGTACAATGCGTAAGCGTTAGCCAAACCATCAATCATGTTTTGCAGACCACCGAAAACCGCAGCGTCTTCAGTCATGGAAGAAGAAACGCCGGAGAATGGTTCTTTATAGTGACGGGTTAAGTGTGTACGGAAGTAAGCAACACAACCTTGAGAACCTTGAACGAAGGGAAGAGTGCCTTCAAAACCCACAGCAGCGAACATAGCACCTAAAGGCTGACAACCTTTAGCGGGGTTAACGGTTAGAGCTTCACGAGCGAAGTTCTTTTCACGATATTCCCAGGTCTTTGTCCATTCTGCAACCCGTTGAACTTCTTCGGGGGTGTGAGCGTTTTCAAATTCTTTCTTGTTTTGGAACAGTTGTTGGTATTCTGGCTGGTGGAATAGCTCAACGTGGTCCTTAATATTTTCTGGATTCTGAGGCATTTCTAGTTCTCCAAGCTTGCTGTGTGTTGTGTTTCAGTGATTTTTTGGTGGGGTAGAGGCGGGGTTTTCCCGCCGGTTTTTGGTGGAGAGTGGGGAATGTGGCTCAAAATTCAGAATGCAAAATTCAACACTGAGAATTTTTGATTTTGAATTTTGACTTCCCTACTCCCCCCTGGGGCGAAACCCCAGACTTTTCCTATCCGGCCAAGGTTGCCCCTACTCTGTTGTTACCTAGACTGCTGCTGTAGCTTTTCTTAAAGCTTTCTTTGCAGACTTGTTCCAGGGAGCGCCGATTAATCCCCAGGTTGGGCTGTTGAGTGCCAAATCCATGTCACGAGCGAAGATTGCGAATCCGTCGTAACCGTGGTAAGGACCGGAGTATTTTTATTAATGGTTTAATAGTTTGTGAATGCTTAATGTTTGTATTTAAACTGAAATTAAGTTACAATTAAGCTAAAATTACAATATACACCAAGAGAAGAGAATGATTAATATTAATTGGGGAGAAATCCAAATCAAACAAAGATTGATTAATTAATAGAATAGTGCCAATTATCGAGAATTTTCTAAGGAAAGATGATTTATAGCAAATTATGAAACTACAGTTAAAACCAGCAGGAATAAATCATAATGGCATATTTAGGGTTTGCTGAATAAACCTAAAACCTTGATATATCAAAGGTTAGAGGCTGATAAACACAGAAATTAGTGCAAGGGTTTTGAAGGGTATACCGGAAAAAGTGTGCATTTTTTGGGATTTCAA
>NZ_BJCE01000108.1:0-17927 GCF_005402885.1 Sphaerospermopsis reniformis | reverse complement strand
GTTTGGCCTGATGTTTACACAGTTGAAGAGTTTGTTGAAGAACAACAAAATCATTCTAAAAATCCTCCTATTGGCACATTTGAGGGTTAATAAATTTGATCTTGATTTAGTCATCATTTGATAAATACTATTACAAGCCTGGAAAAAGATTCTAGGAGCAGAGAACGTATTAACAGAAAATCATATAATTGATGCTGCTGCCACTGCGACCTTTGCTACTAAACAGCGCGTACTAGCAATAATTAGACCGGGCGATCGCACCCAAGTACAAGAATGCGTTAAAATTGCCAATGAATACAAAGCACCCATTTATCCCATTAGTGGTGGTAAAAATTGGGGCTTTGGTTCTAGGGTTCCCCCCCAAGATGGCAATGTGATTATGGACTTGGGACGGCTGAATCAAATTATTGACTACAATGAAAAACTTGCTTATATTACAGTACAACCTGGGGTAACTTTTCGTCAGGTTTATGAGTATCTCCAGTCCGTAAAATCTAATTTATTTCTGTCTGTCATTGGTGGATCTCCTGAAGCTAGTGTCATTGGTAACACATTAGAAAGGGGAGACGGTTCAGGTCCTTTAGGCGATCGCTTTGCTCATGTTTGCGGGTTAGAAGTGATATTACCAACTGGAGAATGTATTCATACTGGATTTAGTCGTTTTGGTCATGCTAAAACCACTCGCCTTGCACGTTGGGGGGTTGGTCCTTATGTAGATGGAATTTTCACCCAGTCTAACCTGGGAATTGTCACCCAAATGACGGTCTGGCTGCTACCCATGCCTAAATATTACCAGACCTTTAGCTGTCGAGTTAATGATTATACAGGTTTAGCCAGACTACTGGATAGTGTGCAAACTTTAATCCTGCAAGGAACCATTCCAGAGAGTTGTTTTTACATCTGGAATTGTTACAAAGTTATAGCCAAAGAAGGAAGATACCCTTGGAAATTAACTCAGGGTAAAACACCCTTATCGTTACAAGAGATGAAAGGAATAGAACCTTGGTTTGCCGGTGGTTCATTATTTGCGAACAGCCAAGGGGAAGGTTTAGCACAACGTCAAATAGTTGCAGAAACCTTACCCCAGGAATTACAGCCAGTAGATTTTGCCCAGACAAATCCAGAGGAAGATGGATTAGGCGTACCCGATGATGAGAATATTAGAAGTACCTATTGGCGTAAAAAAACCAAGATTCCCCATGACCTTAATCCTGACCGGGATCAATGTGGCGTAGTGTGGCTGTGCCTATTGTTTCCCTTTGATGGTCAACAAATAGTTGAAGCCTTAGAAGTGATTGCTTCTACAATTAAACTTTATCAGTTTGAACCAAATTTGGGCATGAACTGTATATCAGCTAGGACTGTACGCCTGTTTATAGCCATTATGTATGATCGGGAGGTATCAGGGTCCGACACACAAGCCATGGACTGTCATGATCAATTACTAGAGTGGTTGTTAGCTGCTGGATACATACCCGACCGATTAGGAATTCAATCCATGAATTCTTTACCTCCAACACAAGATGATTATGCCCAATTTATGAGTAGTCTCAAACAAAACCTTGATCCTGAAAATATCTTAGCTCCAGGTAGATATGACTGCTTTTAAACAAGGGCGTTGCAGAGAAATCTCTGCAACAGGTCAAAAACTAATCTAACTGTCGTGCTACCAAGCGGGCAAATAATCCATCCTCCTGAACCAATTGATCATAATTTCCTACCTGTACTACTCGACCTGCTTCCACAACATAAATGCGATCAGCATTGCGAATAGTGCTGAGACGGTGGGCGATAACAATACGAGTGGCATTCATTTGATCTAAACTTTGAGTGACAATAGCCTGGGTTTGATTATCCAAAGCACTAGTAGCCTCATCCATCAACAGAACTTTAGGTTTTAAAACCAGCGCCCTAGAAATCAATAGCCTTTGTCTTTGTCCCCCAGAAAGGTTAGTTCCCCCTTCGCTAATTACCGTGTGCATTCCCATAGGCATAGCTTTAATATCTGCATCAAATCCTGCCATGCGGGCTGCTTCCCAGGCTTCATCCAAAGTAACTAAAGCCCCGGATGTAATACTGTCAAAAATTGGGGAAGAAGAAATGCGGACATTTTGCAGCACTACACCTAATTGTCGTCGTACTGCTGGCATATCCAGCCCAGCTAAATCTTGTCCATCGTAATAAATTGTGCCGCTGGCGGGAGTCTCAAAGCCCAATAACAGGCGAAATACTGTAGATTTACCACTGCCACTTGGTCCGACTATAGCAATAAATTCTCCCGGTTCTGCATGGATGCTGACATCATCCAGGGTGAGCGGACCATCTTCCCGATAGCGGAAAGTGACGTGATCTAAAGCAATGCGGCCAGTCAGTCGCCCGGGATCAGCTTTGGTGGGATCTGATTCTTGTTCTGTTTGCAGAATTGTTTTGGCTCGTTGCCACAAAGGAACAATTTCCAAAATATCAGTCAGAGTATTACTAATATTTGTGGCACTGCTAATAAACACACCAAAAGCCGAATTAAACGCCAAAAATGCCCCCGCTGATAGTCCGCTAGGGTTTCTCTGAACTGCCGCCATCTGAATAAACAGAATTGCAAACCAAAAGATCAGTATGGAACTGACCATAGATAGGGCTTCATTGAAAACTGTTAAACTATCGTTAATTCCTTGAACTTTTGATTGTAATTTGGCTCGATAACTATATTTTTTTGCCCATGCGGCAAATCCTCTTTCCTCGGCAGCAGCCACACGCAGTTTAGCTACACCGTTGATTAGTTCTACAGTAAATCCATCAATCTCTCCATCTAATTCTTCTTGTTTTCTCTGTTTGGCGATTAACATCCGACTGGAAATCACTGTCACAATCATCACTAAGACCGTTATACCAACACCCACTAAAGCTAGTTTCCAGCTATAGATAAACATCAGCCCTAAGTTGAGGAGTGCAAAGACTCCAGTTAAGAGTGTGCGTTGGGTAGAACCACTTAATTGACTGCGAATTTCACTCACCGCTAAGAGACGATTCACCAGATCCCCAGAGGCATACTGGCGAAAAAACCCAGGACTTAATTTGAGGATGCGATCCCATAAGGCAGGTTGTAGGGCAGCATCAGCGGCATTTTCTACTCTTAAGGTAATAATCTGTTGTGCTAATTCAAAGGTGGCTTTTCCCAAAGCAGCCGCAAATAAACCCAGTCCCAGTTGTAATAATAAGGAGCGATCGCTGTCGGGAATAGCATCATTAACTAAAATTGCCGTTGCCTGGGGAGTCACCATCCCCAGCAGTGATCCTAAAATACCCAAGATGAATATTAGTGCTACATCTTTTTCATACCCTCTGATACCAAAACGGAAAATATCTATGGCTTTGTTAATCAACGGTGGTAGGGGCCGATAAAATACATAGGCTTCCGGTTTGATGTTGGCGATAATGTTAGCATTGACGGGAATTTTACTTAAAGTCTCAGGATCGAATAGCAGATAAGAATTATTTAGACCTGGTAATAAAGCTACAGGTTGATCAGCCTTGGTGTAGGCTAACAAAGCGTCGTGTTCCTGTTTCCACCACTCCCCTATCAGCAATACTCGACGGGTTCGGCATTGGGAAGATCGGGCGATCGCTTCTAGGGGATCTTGCACCCTTTCCAGGTCTTCTGACTCCGCGGGGGGAAGAATTTTAATCCCCATGAATCTACCTACAGCCCCCGCTGCTATCAGTAAAGGAGTTCCTTCTGGTAGAAATGTTGCTTGTTGCGGTTCTAAGATTGAAGTTAGTTCTTCCATAGAACTTTCAATCATCCGGCGGTTAAATTCCTGCCTTTGCTGGAAACGCCGAAATTCTGACTCTATATGCTGCTGCTCTAAAACATTAAACAGGTGAAAAAAGTAAGTGTGTAACAGGGCTAAACTTGCCGGTAACTGTTGCACCTGTGCTATTTCTTGCAGGGGTGCTGTATAAACTTCAACCGGATTTTCCGCTTCCAACCAAGTACCACCTACCAAGGGTATGGGGGGAGAAGAACTATCTATGATGAAGTCTTCTATTCCTCTCCAGCGAGTTCTGCCTTGTTGACAGACTACCCACGATATATTTTGTCTTTTTTTGCCATTACCTGTGGAATATTGAGGAGGTACAAGGGTTTGCTCTTTCAGTAAAGATATGTAGTGAGTTCCTTCTGCTACAATACTATTGCTTGTCAACTGGTGATGCTGTTTTAGCCATTCTCCTAAGTGATAACACCACCCTTCTATGAGAGCGATCGCCTCCCAGTTACCATCTTTAACTTGCTCTAACAACTCCTCGAATGGTAGTTCCAGCAGTTCAGTTTCTTCTAGTGCTACTGCCAAAATGCCCCTAAACTCTTGAGATTGGCTGCTTAGTGCTAAACTAGCGCCAAATAAAGCTTCTCCAGCACCGACATTAAACAAAAAGCGGCGACCACCTTTCACCTGTGAGTTTTCCACCAAGATACCATGCAAGACTAAAGAACCTGACTTGACAAACCAAATTTTCTCAGGATCATTTAAAAGCAATGGTTCATTACCTTTAACAATACGTCCCTGCCGAGTAATAGTCATATTTATCCTTCCTCAGTACCTATTAATCGTGTATATACTCCAGGTTTGCTTCGTAATTCTTCGTGAGTACCCCGCTGTACTACTTTTCCCCGGGATAAGACAATAATTTCATCGCAATCACGAATCGTACTTAGTCTGTGAGCAACAACTAGACAAGAACAACCACGCCGACGCAGGTTTCTGTCAATGATCAACTCCGTTTCCGCATCCAGCGCACTAGTTGCCTCATCAAGAACCAATACGGATGGATTTCTCACCAAAGCCCTGGCAATTTCCAACCGCTGACGTTGACCTCCACTTAGATTCATTCCCCCCTCAGTAAGTTGGGTATTATACCCACCAGGCATATTCAAAATTAAATCGTGGATAGCGGCATCTTCACAGGCTCTGACTAGATCTTCTTCCGGTACGGTTGAATCCCAAAGAGTCAGATTTTCCCGCACAGTACCTGCAAACAGAAAAATTTCCTGCTCTACCATCGCCAGGGAATTGGCAAGAATAGGGCGAGTTATTTCCTGGCGAGGTATCCCATCCAAAAGGATATCCCCTGACCAGGGTTGATATAGTCCGGTGACTAACTTAGCCACAGTAGACTTACCTGAACCACTACCACCGACTAAGGCGACTCTTTCCCCTGGTTTTAAACTCAAGCTTAAATCTGAAATTAGAGGATCTTCTAAACGACTGTAGCCAAAGGTTAGTCCCCGCAGTTCTACATATCCTTGTAATTTAAATGACTCTTGAGTGTATGCAGGGGTGGAGTTTTGCTGGTCAACTTCGCGCTGGGCTTCGGTATCTATTGGGTTTTCTAAAACATCATCAAGACGGTTTAAATCTGCTTGTAAATCCTGTAGTGTACTACCAAAGTTAACTAATTCATTCACAGGGTCGAGAAATTGCTCAGTCAGAGCTTGGTAGGCAACCAGCGCCCCAATACTCAGACTGCCCTGCATCACTCTAAATCCCCCTACTACTAAAATGGAGGTGACAGCTAATGAGGTTAACACTGTCGGTAAGCTGCCTAGTATACCGCTGGAAAGTCCTAATTCCTGCTGGGCGTTAATGCTTTTGGCATAGTAACCGGCAAACTTAGAAAATAAATCAGACTCTAAGCCACTAGCTTTAACTGTTTCAATACTTTGAATACCACTAATAGCTACTCCAGCTACTTTCCCTGTTTCTTGAGATAATCTGATATTGGCATCAACTCGGTTACGGGAGAGGGATTGCAGGGCTACAAAGTTAGCTGAAGCAAAGAGAATGGCAATGAGAGTTAATACTGGATCGTAGAAGAACATAATCAAGGCATAAAGCACCATCATTAAGGAGTCTATGGCCGTGGTAGCCAAACGTCCTGATAGAACCTCCGCAACCTTATTGTTCAGTTGAGCGCGACTACTAATTTCTCCCGCAAAGCGTTGAGCATAAAACCCCACTGGTAAGCGGATGGTATGCCAGAGAAACTGACCAGACATAGTAACTGACAGTTTCAGTAGTAATTTTCGCAGATAGGAGAGCCGCAAGCGAGCTAACAAGCCTCTCAGCAAGGCTGCTACCACCATACCCAACAATAGGGGACGCAGCCAATCAGTACGGTTTTGAACTATAACTTCATCAATAAAGACTTGAGTAAAGGCAGGTACAGCCAAGCGAGGAATTGTCAGCAGCAATCCCGCCACCAAGGAAAAAATAATTGCTGTGCGGGAAGTCTGCAAGCGTGAGGCTAAGGCAGGAAGAATCCCTTTTTTCCTACCACCCTTCTTAAACTCTGGTCCGGGTTCCATCACCAGGACTACCCCTGTGAACCCTTGGTCAAATTCATCAAAAGTAATCTTTCTCCGACCATCTCCTGGATCGTTGAGATAGACAGTTTTACCAACAAACCCCTCCACTACTAAAAAGTGGTTGAAGTTCCAAAAGACGATAAAAGGAGGTTTAATTGTCTGTACATCTTCTAAAGATTTTCTAAATCCTTTGGCATTTAAACCGTACAACCGAGCCGCTTTGAGTACGTTGGAGGCTTTGCTACCATCTCTGGATACTCCACATTCTCGACGCAATTCTGTTAAGGGAACCATCCGACGGTAATAGCCCAAGATAATACCAAGGGCAGCCGCCCCACATTCTACAGCTTCCATTTGCAGTAAGGTAGGAGTTCGGACGTAACCTCTATCCTTTGGTCTGATCAAGTTAGAAATAAATGCTATGGACATAATTTACTAATAAATACCAGTAATGGATCTAAAGATGGGGATAACGTAGGCTATGGGTGCAATTTCTCCTACTTTGACTCGGACTTGTACTGTAGTTCCCGGAGATAGCTGGATATCGGGACCTTGAGAGGAAGACCATTGATAGCCACTCTTAGTATTGTCGGTTTTCAGTTCGGCAAAAATTTGGATCGGGGCGTTCCCTCCTCCTGATGCCAAACCTTGGGCTAGACTTTCTGCTAGATTTTGGTTGCCAATGACAGTTGACATATCTTGTATAGTCACAGGAAATGGTGTAACGTTTGTGACATTGCCTAGAATACCGCCAAATCTTTCTCGCTTTACTAGACTAGGGGTAACTTGAACCTCCATGCCCTGTTTAACTTGCTTACCATCCTTATCAGCAAAGTACATAACGCTCATGAGTTTGGCTGCTGCTCCTTGGGAGTTAATTGCCCCTAGACGAGAACCTCCAGACACTATCTGCCCTGGCAAAACTGATAATTCTAAAACCTTGCCATCATAATCACTGATAATTTTGCTCTTTAGTTCTATTTCTCTTTCTATTTGAGCTATTCTTCTTCTCACCTCTTCGATATTATTCTTTCTATTAATCCGTGCTTCTAATTCTTCTTGATCTAATCTGGCTAGTTGACTTTTAACTTCTTGGAGTTTGCTATTGATCTCGTCAATGGTATTCAAGCTTTGCTGATATTGTCTTTCCAGATCAGCTCGCTGCACTTGATTTTCTTGCAGTTTAACGTTAAGTTCGTTGCTTTGGTTGATCGAATCTAAATACTGTCGTTCTGTATTTACCTGTTCTAGTTGTAGCTGTTTTTGTTGGGCTTCCAGATCAGAGAGTCGGGCTAGACTATCAAAATATTCTCTTTGGGCGCTTAATATCAGATCCGCACTGACAATTTTTTGTTCATACAATTGGCGGCGAGCTGCTAGCTGTGTTTCCAGTTGGGGTAGCAATTTATTAATTTCCTCTATGCGATCATTAAGACCTTCTCTTCTTTGTTGAATAGACTCAATACTTCTTTGACGCAGACTTGGTAAAACTTTTTGATCATTACTCAGTCGTTTTTGAATTACTTCACGACTTTGGTCTAGTAGGATGAGATTTTTTCTGCGTAACTCTGGCATGATCGACTCTCGCTTTAAGCTCAGTTTCAGGTTAACCTGCTGTTTGTCCAGATTTATCCTTTCTGAAGCGAGTCTAGTTTTGAGTGCTAAGTTACTGTCCTGTGCTTGAGTCAATAGTTCTGCCAGCTTTTGTTTTTCTTGCTGTAGTTGCTTTTCTAGAGAAGGTTGGCTGATAATGCCAATGATGTCTCCTTTTTTGACTTCATCTCCAGGTTGAACTTTGAGTTCAACTACTGTCCCATCACCAGGTGCTTGCAATTGGATGACGCTGCGGGGATATAACAACACACCTTGTCCGGTAACTGTGAGGGGAAGGCGACCAAGGACACTCCAGATTGCGGCTATTGTCACCAAAGATGTCAATCCGGCTAATGGTATCCAAGCTCTAGGATTGACAACATTCATAAGTTGGTCGAGCCTTTCTGGTGAAGATAGGCGTTCTAGGGATTCCTCACGAAATAGTTTTTTGGATGAATCTGACATAACAATTAACTCACTGATGATTTATATTTGCTGAGGGTTTAACTGACTTTTAATCGTTTGAGCATCCAGTCAAATCTTGCTCCTCCCAGAGTCAAGTTATCCATGATGTCCAAATCAATTTCATCTTCGTAGGCTGTTTCTAAATCTAGACTTTGACCGATTTGGTAACGACCTTTGCCGTATCCCAAACGGCTAATTAGACCTTGCAATCTCCCCGCCAGTAGCAAACAAACAACTCGATAAAAACGGGATGCTGTTCCTACATCTTGCTGTAGTTTTACTAATAGTTGTTGTTCGCTAATTCTCAGTAAAATGGAATTTTCTAAGGCTGTTAAGGTTGAGGTTGAGGTGGGTTTATCTATGGCGATCGCTTCTCCAACAATTTCTCCTCTGTAAAGACGGATGATCTCTTGTTCTAATAATCCATCTGGCTGTTCATCGTTTTCTAGAAGCCCGAAAACACTAAACAGCCGATTGGGTTGTTCTTCTTTGACTAAAACCGCCATTACTCCTTGGAGGATAATATCCAGATTTTCGATTTGCTGGCCATTGCGGATGAGAACTTCTCCCGCTGATATTTGTATCAATCTTCCCGCCCCTAACATCCAATCAACGTCGCTGTCACTCAGTTCTCCAAAAATGAGCGGTACATCCTCTAGGGGCGGAATTTGTCCTTTTTGCTGACGTAAAAAGTGCTGTACTAGTTGTCGCCAACGTTCTGACAGTAAAGTAGCAATTCCCCGATAAAATCGGGCGGCAAAACCAAAGTCATCTGCTATTTTCTCTTGCAGTTTGGCGGAGGAAATAGCTAGGAGATCGGAATTTTGTCTTGCTTTTACAGTCATTATTCCTGGAGTTATTTCTAGTGCAGATATTTTGCCAATCACTTCTCCAGGGTTAAAGCTGGAAATTTCTGCTTCTAAATCTTGGTCTTCCTCCAGGGCAGCAAAAACACGCCCCAACCTACCACCTTGATTTTGACTAATACTGCCGCTGAGTTTACCGCTAATTACTAGATATAAATAATCAGGCGATCGCCCTTGTTCAATTAACACATCTCCTGATGCAATTTTCTCTATGTTTCCGTTTTCTTTCAGCCATTGGATATCGCTATTACTTAACTGTTTGTGAAAAAGGTCTATCATAATTTCACCTATTTAATCATCAAGGTTTAAAAGGTTGGACTTACAGGGGTGTAATTTCACAACCTGGGGAAAGCAGATGTTTAACATCATTGAGGGCTGATTCTATCAGGAATACTCCTTGTGCAGATGCTAATTCTTCCAGTCTCAGAGTTGTTAAAGCTATCAATATTGACATTTCTTCTTGTCTTGTTTTGGCTGATTGGCGAAACTTTTGGTCAAATTCTTCTATATTTTCCGCTGCTGTTTTCACCAGCCTTTGTAAAACTATAAACGCCCCTTGGGAAAGTGAAGGCTCTCCCCGATAATTTTCTAATCTACCTCCTTGACGATAGGTGGGAAAAGCTTCTAAACCGACAAAGTGTAAAAACCAATCTGCCCGATAATAACCTATAGCGTTGACAATTCCTCGATAATCTGCAATCAACTC
Source organism: Sphaerospermopsis reniformis (assembly GCF_005402885.1). NCBI lineage: Bacteria > Bacillati > Cyanobacteriota > Cyanophyceae > Nostocales > Aphanizomenonaceae > Sphaerospermopsis > Sphaerospermopsis reniformis. Next base: position 7,933 of record NZ_BJCE01000108.1, on the reverse strand, counting down.
ATCGAGTATATTATTTCGCATCGAGCCAAACCAACGGCGTGTTACATAATGGGTGCATTCATGTTCTAAGCGAATTTTGACTGATAGTTCTAACCATTGTTGTTCCTCCAGCCCTAACTCAGCCCCCCTAACGTTGCTATATACTCCTGAACTCAATAAAATAAATCGGTCTCGATATAGTTCTGGATGTTGAATTAAGTTTTGAAATTCCGTTTCCCAATTTGACTGATTTTGATCTTGTTGTTTCTCTAACCATTCCTGTTGATATTGTCTTACCCGATCCCAGTTGTTATATCCTTGCACAATACAAGCACCCATTGATTCTGGAATAGAGTGCGGTTCATTGCGTTTAGTTAAAGCTTGGACTAAGCTAACAAAATCATGTCTATTACCTGCTACTAAAACCGGAATCCCACCCGCTAAGGTTTGATGAATATATAGTTGCAGATTTTCTGGTGCTAGTAAAGTTAGCCCGGTAGCCATTTTCATCTGTGCAGTTGATTTGCCTTTGCGAGTTGCAGACCGATATTCTGATGTTTCACTGATACCTCCGACAATCGGAAATTGCAGTTGCACCAAATGGGTCTGCAACGTTGCATAAGCCCCTATAAGATGAGATTCCTGGACATATTGCTCCCAGGTAGCAAGATAAGGTTCAGATTCGCTTTGGAGCAGGTATTCTACCCCAGGAAGAGTAAAAACATTTTGATTGTAAGCCAGTAGTTCCAGAACTTCTGACTCATTAGCTCCATAAGCTGCTAAAGTATCGGTGCAAAATTTTAAGGAATTCATTGCTACCGCCAAGAGCAAAAAAAAAGGTATGTTATGGTTAATAATAGATGAAAAAGTTGTTGTATAATTTACTCGGATGTTTTATTTTTGTAACATTTTTCATAATTTCGGTATTTAAGCCATGTCAAAAATTATTTCTATCCACTCTTATCGGGGCGGTACTGGTAAATCAAATACCACAGCCAATTTGGCAACGTTGGTTGCTAGTCAAGGACATCGTGTTGGGATTATTGACACTGACCTCCCTTCCCCTGGAATTCATATTCTATTTGGTTTAGGAGATCTACAAGGCCGTACAACTCTGAATGATTTTCTGTGGGGGAAGAATAAAATCAGCGATGCTGCCCATGATGTGAGTTATGTTTTAGAAGGACAGGGTACTCCCAATAGTAAACTTTACTTAGTCCCAGCCAGTGTCAAAGTTAATGATATTTCTCGGATATTAAGACAAGGTTTTGATCCAGAATTGTTATTTGCAGGATATGAGCATCTGATTAAAACCCTGAACTTAGATTATTTATTTATTGATACTCATCCTGGTCTAAGTGAAGAAACTTTACTTTCTTTAACAGCTTCCCAAGTTGTGCTGTTGATTTTGCGACCTGATCAACAAGATTTTCAGGGAACAGCCGTGACAGTAGATGTGGCCAGCCGTCTCAAAGTCCCTCAGATGTTTCTCATAGTTAATAAAGCCCTACCCGAATACGACTTTGAACAAATGAGCCAACAAGTCACAAATACATATAATGTACCAGTATTGGGTATTCTGCCAGACTCTCAGGATATGCTGCGTTTAGCCAGTCAAGGGATATTCACCATCAAATATAAAAACCACGCTATCAGTAAAGTTATGCAAAGAATGGCTCAACAAATTACTGGTAAAACATTTACTATTTAAACTAATAGCTAAACCATATTGGACTAGCAGACGTGCCTTATTTAATCTACGCTCCTGCAACTGGTAACCAAAAAGTTTATCAATTAACACTGGGAGTTAACACCATTGGTCGCCAAATAGATAATACTATTGTTCTCATTGATCAAACTGTATCTCGTTACCACGCCCAAATTCATGTCACTCCTAACTGTGTGACAGTTCATGATCTGGGAAGTCGTAATCACACTTTTGTCAATGGAATGCAAATCGGTGATATTTATCAAATTTGTGAAGGTGACCAAGTTGCTTTTGGTAGTTCCTCTTTTAAATTTGTTCACCACCTGACTACATCTGGGTTAGAGCAGTTTGAGGCTAAACAACAATATTTAGGCAATAATTTCAAACAAATTCCTATCCCCCAAGTTCCTGAAAAACTGGAAAATTTATTAGACCAACAGTCTAGCGATGACTCTGTTCTTAACTTCAATACTCACACCCAGGAACACCAAGTAAACAAACTGAAAATTCTCCTAGAAATAAGTAAACAACTTTGTTCTCCCAACGAACCCAATGAACTTTTGCAGAAGATACTAGATCTACTATTTCAAATTATGAAAATTGATCGGGCGGTAATTCTCTTAGTAGATGAAGATTCCCAGAAACTAGAAGCAAAAGCAGTCAAGTCAAGGGAGTATATTCATAATACGCAAGATTTTTACAGTCGTAAAATCGTTAATCTTGCTTATAAAAGTGGAGATGCAATTATCACGGAAAACCCCCAGGTTGATTTTAATGACTCTGCGTCTATTGTGCGATCTGGGATTGAGAATTGTATGTGTGTTCCTCTGAAAAACTATAAGGAAACTATTGGGGTATTATACGTCGATAATTTATCTCCCATGGTTCGTTATACTGGTGAAGATTTAGAGTTTTTAAGTGCTTTAGCTAACCAAGCAACAGCAGCTATTCATATGTTTCGGGAGTTCCACAAACGAGAACAGAAGCTAAAACAACAAGTATTATCATTGCAAATTCAAATCGACCAATCGAAGAAAGAAAGCGAAGTTGCTGAGATTGTTGGAGGTGATTTCTTTCAAAATTTGCAGCAACGTGCGGATCGACTCCGAAACAATAACAATATTAGCTGAAATACGCTGACAGATAGCTGAAACTGTTCCCTGCCTCAACGAAAGGACTTTTTCAGCAAACCCTAAGTAAGTCTCAAAGTGTCATAAGTGCTTCACCAAAAGTTACAAATTGAGAAAAGTTATAGTTCTTAATTGCCTGAAACCTGAATAAAATACTGAAGAAAACTGAACTTTTATGTATTGACTGTGGCAGTGAGGGAATTTATTATGTATAGTATTCAATTTAAATAACACCAGGGAGTTGACCATGAGTCTTGAATCTGTTTTGCAGCCAGGATGACAATGGCTTTTAGATTTGAGATATAGCCTGATTATTTTCTTACCATTCAAGTTGAACATCCTTTGACATACACACACATTTTATATGAATCAAACAATTTCCTTTACTCAAGGCGCGCAAATATCTACCATCAGTGTTAGCGATCGCTTATGTTTTGCAATTCAACCTTTTGTTCAAGAAATTTTTAATTATTTGGTTGAATTGAAAAATTTTAAACAAGCAATTCTACAAGCAGCAAATAAACACAAAAAAATAGCAGATATATTTTTTGATATTGATACAAACCAAGTAGAGAGTAGCTTCTCTTTAAAAAAACAATTTCTTTTAATTGATAACAATCCTCTGATAGCTTTGTTATTTAATAATACAAAGTATCCACCATTTTTAGGTAAACATGGTGTAGAAATCCTGGAAGATGCAGCAATATTACCGGAAATAAAAAAACTTTTTTATCTTTGCGGACAGTCAAAAAACACTTATCAGGAAATTTCTCAACAAATTAGTGATCCGGCAATACTTTTATTAGATAAATGGATAAAGTGGAGGATTGTTCAAGAGCAACCTCCTCACAGAAACATAAATTATCAAAATTCACCAGGGGTTATTCGTCTGCAACACGCATCATTACTTTACAGAAGTAACACCACGGGAGTTTTAGTAGATCCTCACCTCCATTCAAATTATGGTATTCTTTTTTTGAAAGATGATATTACTAGGGCTAAATTAGAAGGTCTAGTGGATGCGATTTTAATTTCCCATAGTCACTATGACCACTGGCATTATCCCACCTTAATGATGTTTCCGGCTGATATTCCCATCATCGTTCCCAAAGTACCCCAAGGAACAATTACTTGTGAGGATATGGAAGCGAGATTAAAAAGCCTTGGGTTTGAGAATGTGATTGCGGTTGATTGGTATGCTGAACCAATTACAGTTGGGGACATAGATATTCATGTTTTACCGTTTTACGGAGAACAACCTTTAGTTCCCGAATATGATCAGCCAAAATATCCAGAATTAAGAAACTGGGGAAACACATATTTACTCCGCACAGAAAATTATACATCTTGGTTTTTAATTGATGCTGGTACTGAGCCAGCAGGTTCTATGCTAGAAGTAGCAGAATACGTTAAACAAAAGTTTGATGTCGATCACATTATCAGTAATTTCCAGCCATTATCCTATAACTCAATTGGTACAGATTTATCAAGTTGGGGGATAGATATTGTTGGTAACTTACTGAGTAATCCGCAAATATTTTCTGTTACTAATAAACAAGAGGGAGAATATATTTCTACATTGGGACCAAAGGGAGTGGCAGCAATTTCTGCTATTGTGGGAGCCAAATCTTGCTTACCCTATGCGCACAGTTGGGCGGAATTAGGTAGCTATACAACTCAGGATGAATTACTAATTAAAGAAACCCAAGAAGAACTGAAGAAAATCGGAGCATCTACAAAAGTAATTCCTTGGCATATTGGTGAGGGTTATTTCTACCAAGACAAGCACACAATTTGCCATCAAGTATTTAATTAAAGCATTTGCGGTGAAAATCTTTGAAAATCGTTAATGTTAATACTGACAACATCCTTAAATTTATTGATGGCTGATGATTAACTCCTCATTAACAGATTATATACAACTTGTTGAACCTTACACCCCCTCAACTTTAATTTCTCCCACCTATTGGTTAAAAATTAAAGCTGTGGCTGATTTTCTGCCTAGAAATATCACCTCTTTTTTCGGGTTTGAATGTCCTTTAGGAATTGCAGAACCTCAGAGTGATTTTTTAATTTGTACAGACGCAGAAGCATCTGAAAGGAAAATATTAGCTTCAGAAAATGGTGAGTTACTACCGGAGCTAATTTCTGCTCCTATTTGGCAACAAATAAATCAATTTAGTAAAGAATGGCAAAGTCAGGTTTCTATCCTGCATGAGAAAGTCAATAATATCTGGCTAGAATTTGATATTAATGATTATCAAGGTGATTTACCATTACCGAGTTGTTTCTTTGGTGCGGAAAGTCTTTATTCTAGGAAATCACCGCATGGAAATATAGCTGATAATGATAGCTATGAATGGATTACCAGAAATGCTTTTCCATTGCTCGTTAATGCAAATTTACCAGAGTCAGTAGAAGCAACATTTTGTAATTGTTTAGATCTTTTACCGCCAGAAGCTTATGTTTTCCAAATTGGCTTAATGTTAGCCAGAAATATTAAAAATCAGGTGCGAGTTTGTATTAGGAATATTTCGCCAGTAGAAATAACAGCATATTTACAACAAATTGGTTGGACTGGTGCGCCGGATATTCTCCAGGGATTTTTGACAGAGCTTTCTGGTTTAGTTGACAGAATTGATTTAGATATTGATGTTGGTGAGAGTGTTGCACCTAAAATTGGTTTAGAATGTTATCTACTCCAACAACCAAAATTAGAACCTAAATGGCAACTATTCCTAAATTATCTGGTGGATAGAAATTTGTGTCTTTCTTCAAAGCAAGCCGCTTTATTAGATTATCCTGGATTTATCCGCGAGAAGAATTATCAAGGTATTTGGCCGAGTTACCTGGCTAAAGATTTACAGGAAAATAATTCTGAGTCCGTCTTTTTTAGGCGAATACATCACATCAAAATTGTTTATCAAAATGACCAGCCACAACTAGCAAAAGCTTATTTGGCGATGGAATACTTTTTGATAACTTCAGATTTTGTACAGCATTTCCGGGAACTGAATAATTCTAGTGTTTAACTTTTCCGTTTTCGATTAAATACCCATCATCGCCGTACTGTTAACAAATTAGTTTATCTTGGGGAGCAATAAATATGTTGGTATCAGAAATTTTACAAGGATTGCCTAATTTTCTAGAATGGATGGTTTTATTTAATCTGGGTGCAATTCGGCAATTGACAGATGATGCGATCGCCAGGGAAATGTATCATTTACCTGAAGATATTGACTTAGCTCCTTACTCTCATGTAGTGCTGACAAGTCACGGCAGATTTTTAGCGGCTGAGAATAAGTCTTGGTTAAGCGAACCTACCTCTGGTCAGGGTTGGTCTCCAAAAATGATCAAATCTTCTTTAGCTCAACGTTTCTCTGAGCAGTTGTCACTGTTTGCAGTGGATGAAGCTGACTGTCTGGGTTTAGGGGAACAGTCTCCCTTTGCTCCCGTTTTACTGCATATTAAAATTAACCCTGAAGGACACGGAGAAGCCCAAGCTATTTTTACAGAACAACCTTCTGGAAAACATTATGAACTGCTGCAAGCAGTGGGAGTTAAATTTCTGGGAGGAGAAACCAAGGAAAACTACTATTTAGCCCAGTTTCGGAATCGTTTACCAGTTCACATTCACGCGGGTATTCTTTCCCATTTCAGTCGCACTGGCCATTGCAATATATTTTTCCTGCAACATGGAAATATTGACCCCTTATTAGAAGGGGGTTTACTCAAAGCTGCGGAAGTTCGGATCAAATTCGGTAAAAATCGGGCTTTGGCAGCTGTAGCCCAATTAGCAACCGCAGCCTGTACAGATGGCAATTTAGCCATGACTTGTCAACCTCCAGCCCCTGAACCATCTTTTGCCTATGGTGATTTAGTTCCTTTGGGGTTTGTTTTACAAGCTTTAAATCTTGCTAGTTTATCTGATGTGGAAGCAGAGAGAATTTTAGAATCACGTCAGACCTTAAACCAGTTTTTAGCAGACAATCGTCAAGGAAAACTTTGGGCTTTTCACACAGGACGCTTAGTAACCGCTACGGATTCAGCTTTGATTTTACAAGGTTTTAAAGACGAGGAATCCATTGCAGCTTTAGAAATATTTGCTGATGGAGAAGGTGGGTACTATCCCCAACTGTGGTCTGAGGAAGAGGAAGCAGGGAAAATGCTTTTTGATCACAGTTGTCGCCACTGGTGTCAAGTTGATTATGCCACAACTTGTTTAATTAGGGGATTGCAACGCCAAGCATGGTTAACCACAAACACTACCATTGATTATTTACAAGCTGGTTTTGCACAACGTAGCGGTTTGTATTTTGCCAATCCTTATTTAGTAGATTATACTCTGGCCTGTGCAATTGAAAATGATGCGGCGGCTGAATTTTTGCGTGAGCAATTGCTGAATGAGATTTTAACGAGTATGAATGCTGATTATTCCTTTGGCAAGTATGATGTGGCCTTTTCTACAGCCTTGGCAATTTTGTCTATGGCTAGGCTAGGGTTTAGGGGGAGAACTCTCAGAAGTTGCCAATTGCGTTTGTTAGATTTTATGGAAAAGGATGGCAAGTTTCCTGTATGTACACCTTTTTATTCTAGTTTAGCTATTGATCCTAAAATTCCCATGAAACATATCTTGGGATTATTGTTAAACCATCGTTTAGCTAGTGGTGAGCAACCACAACAAATAAAAAAAGTAGAGGAGGAATATCATAGTATCTCTCTTTATATTGACACCTATCAAATGATTTCTACTGCGGTAGCTGCTTTGGCTTTAGCTGAAAATTGTTCCCCGGAAATATACGATTTAAATTCCTGGGAGTCTTCTACTGCAAATATACATCCCCGGTATCAATGTTCTCATCATTGTGAGTATATTACCAAATTTGCCTTACCTACTTATATCCAAGGAACATAATGTAAAATCTCTGAAAGTATCTTCCCTCTTGCATGAGTGCCGGGAGCATCCCAAATGTGCAAATTTATTTTGCTCTAACTAGGGTTTGCTGAATAAACCTAAAACCTTGATATATCAAAGGTTAGAGGCTGATAAACACAGAAATTAGTGCAAGGGTTTTGAAGGGTATACCGGAAAAAGTGTGCATTTTTTGGGATTTCA